>PIXS01000054.1 GCA_003096255.1 Candidatus Bathyarchaeum sp.
ACAGGAACGGGCAAAACCGCAGCCTTCGGAATACCGATGGTTGAACGCGTAGACCCGAAAAACAAAAACGTTCAAGGCTTAGTTTTAGCGCCAACACGTGAACTTGCAATACAAGTTGCACAGCGCATAAGCCGATTCAGCAAATACACTAACCTAAAGGTTCTGCCAGTTTACGGCGGAGAATCAATCAACAAACAGATTCACGCACTGCAAAGAGGCGTCCACATAGTTGCTGGTACGCCTGGACGAGTGATTGACCACCTGAAACGTGGAACATTGAATCTGTCACAAACAAAGATTGTTGTTCTTGACGAAGCTGACAGAATGCTTGACATGGGATTCATCGACGACATAGACTACATATTCTCGAGAGTGCCCAACGACAGGCAAACAAGCCTATTCTCTGCAACAATCGACGACTCAGTGATGAGCATCTGCCAAAAATACTTGAAAAACCCCGAAGAAATTCTTGTCAGCAAAGATGAGATAGCTCTTGAACAGTTGGACCAGTATTACATGGTCGTAAATTCCAGAAACAAAATCGACTACCTGCTTGAAATGCTGAAAAAAGATCACATAGACAAGGCAATCGTTTTCTGTAATACACGAAGAAGCACAGACTGGCTAGCACGAAAGCTACGGCACAACCGATACTCCGCAGAGTCGATGCATGCTGGATTCACTCAAGCACAAAGAGAACGCGTCACCAACGCCTTCAGGAATGGCAAATTCGACTTTCTCATCGCGACTGACGTTGCTGCAAGAGGCTTAGACATTCAGGGCATAACCCACATCATCAACTACGATGTTCCCGTGGAGGCTCCAGTGTATTTCCACAGAATTGGAAGAACAGCCAGAAACGGCGGCAAAGGAACCGCAATAACCCTTGTAGGCTACGGAGAAATCCCAGACCTAAACAAAATCAAAACCTTGACAAATACAACCATCGAAGAACTGGAACAAACGAACCCACAATACTGCTAGAATTGCTGAACAAGCATTCAGCTCCCATTTTTTGCACTTTTTTTATTCTTTCATTTTGTTAAATAGGTATGGTCTGTTAGTTATTGACGGTAAGTAACCGTTAAATAACGCTTCTTTACACAACTGAACTGGCTTTCCATTGTTTAATCTGCCAGAAGCCAAACTGAAACGGTGAAAAAAACATGAAGATAGCGGTGTTCGTTTACGAGTATCCTCCCAAAATTGTTGGCGGCTTAGGAACCTATGCTGCAGAGATAACGCGGAAGTTTGTTCTTCTTGGACACGACGTCACAGTTTTCACAATGAACGACGACGAAGGAAGCCTCCCCACAAGAGAACTTCTTCGTGGCATCGAAATTCATCGTCCAGTCCACATCGACGTTTCTGACTCCCTGCCTGATGTGGTCGCGGAAGACGTTAAAAAGTGGGGCAGAGGCATCCGTTTCTTCTCAAAAATACTCATGTATAATTACCTCAGCGCTGCAAAGATGATAAACGAGCTTGTCAGAGCAGAAGACTTCAAATTTGATTTGGTGGTCGCCCACGACTGGCTCTCAATCATAGCTGGCATCACCATAAAAAAGGAGCTGGGAATACCACTAGCCTTTCATGTACACTCCAACGAGCGGGGACGAACTCTGGGCAACGGCTCAGGCGTCGTAAGCAGCATAGAAAACAGGGGGGGACAGATGGCTGACATGGTCATAACGGTTTCTTATGCAATGCAGGATGAGCTGATAAAGGCAGGTTTCCCTGCAGAAAAGGTTAGAGTCTGCTACAATGGAGTGGACCCAAAGAAGTATAGCCCTGACCAAGTTAGCCAAGAAAGAATTGACGCGGTTAAGCAGCGATACGGACTCAAAAAAGATGACATGATGATACTCTTTATCGGAAGACTCGTTTGGATCAAGGGAATGGACAAGCTCATCAGGGCCATGCCCTCTATCCGACAGAAGATTCCGAACGCAAAACTGGTTATTGTGGGTCTCGGTGATATGCGGGACTATCTGGAGGGATTGGTCCGTAACCTGCACCTCCAAGACGTCGTAAAGTTCCGTTTCGAGTTCATCCCTGAAGAAGAACGCATCGCCCACTACGCATCATGTGATGTTGCCGCTTTTCCAAGCCTCTATGAACCCTTCGGAATCGTCACCTTGGAGGCTATGAGCATGGAAAAGCCTGTGGTTGTTGGAGCGGCAGGCACCAGCGGAATGCGAGAAATCGTCAGCATCAGCGGCTCAGACCAGTGTGGCTTCCACATAAACCCCAACGACCCAGAGGACATAGCATGGGGCGTCATAAGCGCAATCTCAGACCCCCAGAAGCGGATTCAATATGGACGTAACGGCAGGAAACGGGTTCTTGAGCTCTTCAGTTGGGACGAAGCTGCAAAGTCAACTCTTGAGCGTTATGCTGAGCTCGTTGAAAAGAACAATAAAGATTCTTCTGACTGAAAGGGTTGTTAGCTGTATAGGCTCAGCACTTTTCTTATGCCGTCGACTGTAAGATGGTATTTGTCGGTTTCGTCTGTACGAAATGTCTGGGCGTAACCTAATTCAATCAGTTTCTGCAGGTGACCTTCAAGTTCCGGGGTTTCCATTCTTGTCCATTCGGAGATCTGTTGAATGGTTAAGGCTTTGGATGATTCTGTTGCCCCAATGTTATGGAGCATAATCAGAAGACGCAGTTGATTGGGCTGTTCATCAGGTTGTTGACGGAAAGAATGACTGTCGCCCAATTATTCCACCACCTTTCGGTAAACGTCTACAGTCTTCATAGCAACCGCTTCCCAACTATAAGCCTTGTGGAGTTTATCTTTTGCGTTCTCAGCCAACCATTTGGCATTATCTGGGTCAGACAAAACTCGGTCAATCCCCCATGCAATAGAGTCAGGGCTTCGTGGATACACAAAAATTCCTGTGCGCTCATGCTCTATAACTTCGGCTAAGCCATCAACTTTGCTGGCTACCACAGGAACGCCCGTAGCCATGCCTTCTAGAGCAACTATGCCAAAGGGCTCGTAGATAGAGGGCACAACCAAAACGTCCGCGCTTGTCATAAGTTCTATGACTTCTTTGTCAGATGCAAAGCCTGTGAACTGAATCTTTTTTTGGTGTCCGCTGGCGCGGGCCTCGGCTTCTAGGATATCTCGTGACCAGCCCTCGCCAACGATGATGAATTTTGCTTCAGGATAACGGCGCGCTATGATTGGTATTGCTCGGATGAAGTACTCTATTCCTTTCTGCGGAACCAACCGTCCTACCCAAAGAATCAGTTTTTCTCCCCAACCCACAGCATAACGTTGCCTAACTGCTCCGCGATTAACA
>PIXS01000055.1 GCA_003096255.1 Candidatus Bathyarchaeum sp.
AAGAAATTGTTGTGACTGTGTTAAACGTCCTTGCTTCATAGTGTTTAATACTGATGACTCACGTACATGTAATTAAACATCAAAATGAACATAAAAGAAAATGGAACCAGGGTTGGCCCTGGTTTTTGATGTTATTCTTGGGATGTTTCGCCTATATTTGACATTCTGAGCATCATGCCTGCGACGATTTTGATGACTGCTGCTATTGCAAACAGGTATGCGCCAAAGGCCAGTCCCCACGTTATGTCAACTGTTCCGTCTGCGCCTATTGTGTCTGTGTATGAGCCACCAAATGGTGCTGATGACATTGCTGAAGCCAGTTCAGTTACTTGAGTTGGGATTTGGTCTGTTCCGCCGATGAATCCTGCGAACTGGTTGATTAGTCCAGCGAAGGCAACGACAACTAGTATTATGATGATTATTGGAATCAGCGTTGTAATTCCGCTTCGGATGTACTTTGTTGAAAGTTCTTTTGTTTTTTCGACTCCAATGATGTCGAATGTCAGTAAGACTGCGCCTGCAACAAATATGATGCCAAACGGAATTCCTAGACCAAATAGTGTTGTTAATCCTTGGTCTCCCTGTAGTGTGTTGATTCTAAGTCCGTTGGTTCCGTCGATTAGAACTATTTCTGTTGTTCCCGCAGTTTCAAGGAATGGCGTTTGGATATCGCCCGTGACGACATACCACATTGAAAACACTGCAACAAAGTGCACTGCTACGCCTATAATTCCTAGAATCACTGCAAGAGCGGACTTTGAACGCAGAATCTTCAATAAGTTAAGTTTTCCTTGTTTTTTTCGTTTGTAAATTTTCCAAATCTTGAATGCTGCAAGAATTCCTACGATTGCGGCAAGAATGTACGCCAAGTAGTAAACAACCAAGTTTGCATTAAACCACGTTTGGTCTGCTGCTGTAACGTTGCTTCCCCAAGAAACTGGATACATCCATTTTTCAGCGTTTTCTCCTTGTCCTGGTCCTCTTGGTCCAGCTGCGCCAAGATACTCATCTGTTATGTCTGCCCAGTCTCCCCATCTTCCTCCGAACTCCAGCCAATTTTGAGAAGCTGGATGGTTTCCTGTTCCCAGTTCTCCCAGAATTACAACTTCTAGGTTTTCTGGATTAAGGGTGTAGGCGTTTCCTACGATATCGCTAGATGCGCCCAGTTTACCTTGATAGGACCTGAAGTAGTTGGCATGAGAACCTAATGCAACGTATACTCTGGGGTGGGTTTCATCAGCTTTTTCTATGTCTTGCCATTCAGCCATTTCGCCTGTGTGGTGCTGCGAATAAGCTGCATAAATTGGCGTTTCCGTCGAGTCCAAGACAACTTCAATCATTTCCCAGTCGCCTTGATGCTGGTTAATTGTTCCCGGGTTGTAGGCGTAGAAGAACCAATACTGAACTACTGTGTATGCTCCTTCGCGTGTTACGTGAGCATAGATTTTGTCTCCGAAAGCTTCTCTGTTCTGTGTGTAGTCCTGTGCGATTTCATTATGCCCGCCTAATGTGTTGTTTAGGAAGTAATTTTCTGCTGTGTATTGAGCGATGCTTGCAACTGTTGGCGCACTGTCAACTATTATGTTGATTTCGCCTGTTTTCATGAATAAAACTGAGTTTTGTATGTGATAATTCGGGTCTGTGGGGAAGAATCTCTCTCGAGAAGCAAAATGAAGAACTGGCGCATAAAGGGAAGCCAATTGTTCTTCTTTTATGTCAGAGATTCCGTCGTTGTCTGAATCCTGTTGTGCTGTAGCGCATGAAATTGAAGATGCTATAAGAATTCCTGTGACTAGAATCGCCCATATGTACAAGAACCTTTTTTTCATTTTTCTTTCTCCCTTAACTTGTTTCAACAGTTTATGCTGATTTTGCCTATAACTCTTGGCGCTTCACTGTTGAACTGGGTCAGGTGTTTGTTGGTTTTTCTTTTTCCGAAACCGTGGACTAAAATACAGTAAAAGTGCAACTGCGGTCAAAACAATTGCGATTGGTAGAACCCAGTTTGCCATTAAAATTCTGTTCAGGAGTAGTAACGCAACTACAAACCACACAATTATTGCTGCAACAGTTCTGATTTGCACTTTTGAGTTCTCCTTTCGTAGTTTGGATGATGCTTTTATGCTATATCTTTTCCCAATTTCACTCTTTGGGTCGCTGAATGTTTGTTCATTTTTTTGTTAATTTTTTGGTGAAAGTATTGATATACTGCCTATGCGCAGTAGTAAAAAGAGAAAAAGTTAATCTAACCCGAAGATTAGATTGGTCGGAAGAATCACATTTCAGAGGCTGATGTGCATGACAGACGAAAATAGTGAACGTGTTGTAATTAGGGGTCTTCGAGATGTTGCTGCCGCAACAACCCACATTAGTTACGTAGACCCTGCAGGCTTCCTTTATTATTCAGGCTACAACATCGACGATTTAGTCAATAACGCAACTTATGAAGAAGTAATCTTTTTGTTGCTCAACAACCGGTTACCCACTCAAAACGAACTAAACAGCCTGAAGTCTGAACTTTTCTCTGCAATGAAACTGCCTAAACCCGTTGTTAACCGAATACGAGAAGCTTCATCTTCTAGTCATCCAATGGAAATTCTGCGTACCGAAGTTTCGCATCTTGGCGAATTTGACCCTGAACCAGACGAAAATTCAGTTGAGGCCAACAACCGACGAGCTATTGGACTAATTGCAAAGGTTCCGACGATTATTTCCTTTCTTTACCGGACTCGAACTAATCAACCAGCAATTACTCCCCTGAAAAAGAACACTTTTGCAGAAAACTTCCTGTACATGTTCCGAGGACGGCCAGCAGACCAGCATGAAAAAGATGGTATGGAACGCTACATGATACTCCATGCAGACCATGGACTTAATGCTTCTACCTTTGCTTCTCGTGTTACGGCTGGAACTGGCTCTGACTTGTATTCTGCTGTCACATCCGCTGTTGGTACTCTTAAGGGCTCATTTCATGGTGGTGCCAGCGAACGTGTGATGAAGATGCTCTATGAAATAAACAGCATCGATGAGGTAGAGCAGTACATACAGACGATGCTTGATGACAAGAAGAAAATCATGGGTTTTGGTCACAGGGTCTACAAAGTTCAGGACCCCCGTTCGAAACATCTTATCGAGATGGCGAAAGTTCTTTGTCACGAGAAGGATACTTTAGAGATATACGACAAGTGTAAGAAAATTGAACATACCGTTCAGGTGAAGAAAGGCATATACCCTAACGTGGACTTTTACGCGGCACTAGTTATGCATGCTCTAGGTGTTCCGCGGAACTTTTTCACTGCCTTTTTTGCGTGTAGTCGAGTAACTGGATGGGTTGCACACACCTTAGAACAGTATTCCGATGCAGTTCTTATACGTCCGACATCAAAATACACTGGCGAATTTGGAAAGGAGTTTATTCCAATCGAAAAAAGAGGATAAGTAGCCTTTTGTTATAAACCAACTGCTAATTCCTTGACTTTTTCTAAGTTTCCAACATTGGTTCGTCTAATGTCGATGGGTGTTTCCATTACCATTGGCAGTTTGCCTAGTTTACTTGTTAGTATACTTCTGAATCCTTCTTCCCCGATTTTTCCTAGACCAATGTGTTCGTGACGGTCTTTTTTGCAGTTGAAATCTCCTTTTGAGTCATTTAGGTGAACCAGTTTCAGTTTCTCGAACCCGATTACTTGTTCAATTTTCTTAATGGTTTCTTCAACTGTTTCTTCTGTTCTTAGGTCATATCCTGCCGCAAATGCGTGGCTGGTATCAAAGCATATGCCAACACGTTCAGGTTTTGACATGTTTTCCATTATGTGTTGGATGTCTTCAAGGCTGCTTCCCATGCTGTTTCTTGTTCCTGCAGTGTTTTCAAGAAGAAGCATAACCTCGTTTTCTGCGTCTTTTAGCGCCTTGTTGATTCCTCCAATTAACCTTGTGAACCCTTTTTCCATTCCCTCGCCTAGATGGCTTCCCAGATGAGTGACCAGATAAGGGATTTTGAGTTGGCTACATCTTTCCAGTTCAACTGTCAAGGTTTTTACCGATTTTTCGTAAACTTCGTCTCGTGGGGATGCCAAATTGGGAAGATATGGCATGTGGGCAAAAACAGGTTCAATCTCAAATTTTTTGACTTTACTTGCGAATGCTTCGGCAGTTTCTGGCGGAATTTTTGATGTGTACCATTGCCTTGGGCTTCTGGTGAAAATTTGAAACGTGTTGCACCTTAATTCTTTGGCTCTGTCTGCTGCCATGTCAACAGAACCATGAATGGACATGTGAAAGCCAACCTTCAATAAAATCAACCTACAGACTGGAAGGAGTCTGTTAAGTAAAAACGTTTATTCTATCAGCTTTCTGTTTGGTTGCTGAATGCAAAGTGATTTAGTCTCAAAGCACTAATGTTTTCTGGGGGAGTTTTTGTGATAACTATTGTAGGGGCAGGAAAAGTTGGCAGTTCCGCGGCTTTTGAAATATTGAAAGACAAAATAAGTGACGTAGTTCTCATCGACCTTAACGAAAACTTGGCAAAAGGCGAAGCCTTAGACATGATGCAAGCTGCGCCTGCCATCGAGTTTGATGGAAAAATTCAAGGAACCAACGACTTTAGCCAGATGGAAGGTTCTGAGCTGGTTATTGTTATAGCAGGTAAGGGCAGAACAGCCGGAATGACCCGTTCAGACCTCATGAGTATCAACGCGAAAGTGGTTCGTTCTGTAGTTAAAGAGGTTCGCCGATATGCTCCAGACTGCAAATTAATGATTGTAACCAACCCTGTTGATGTCATGACGTTTATTGCACGCAAAGAATCAGGTTTGCCTCCAAACAGAGTTTTTGGCATGGGAAACATTTTGGACTCTCTTCGTTTTCGTTCTTACATTGCGCAAGAACTTGGAGTATCCAGAGAAGACACTCACGGCATGGTCATCGGCGAACATGGCGAGTCAATGGTTCCGTTGGTAGAGTATGCTTCTGTTTCAGGGATTCCTGTTTCGAAGTTGCTTTCAAAAACTCAAATCCAAAACGTTGTCAACAAAACAAGAACTTCTGGAGCTGACGTAATAAAACTCAAAGGAGCCACAACATACGCTCCGGGCGCAGTTATTGCAATGATGGCAGATTCTGTTCTGAAAGGAAGAAACCGTGTGATGAGCGTTTCCACGTGCCCCGAAGGCGAATACAGCTGCTCTGCTGTTTCAGTTGGTGTTCCAGTAGTTCTGGGAAAAAATGGAGTAGAACGAATCATAGAACTCAAGCTATCAGAAGAATCTCAAAGATTGTTTGAGAACTCCGTTACAAAAGTGAAGAACGCAATTAACGCCTTGAATTAGTTGTAACAGTTTTATATTGCTCGAATTGAGTCTGCTAATGCCTGAAACTGTCCCGATGCTTCTTCAATTTTACCTATTTGTTGGTCGCTGTAAACTGCATCAGCAAATTCTTTCTCTCCTATTTTTGTCGCATGTTCTATGCCGTGAGCTTCTATCAGTTTACTAGTAAACTCCTCTGCCTTTTCCTCGCTGATAACTCCCTCAACTGTTTCCGGGAACATTCTTGCATAACCTAGCATTTGTCCACATTTACCATGTGGAATTTCTCCGCCTCGTAGTGTTGCACTGGCTTGTTCTAGACATGAGCTTATGTTTTCAAAATATGTGGCCATTTTTTCTCTTTTGTCTTGTTTTGCTTTGTTAAATGTTTGTCTGATTGACCATAACTCTTTGGCAACATTCAATATTTCATCTATCAAAATTTAATCCCCCACAAAAATATCTTGTATGTTTATTATATTTAAAAACTTTCAAAGTGCAAAAATTTGAGTTTTTAAACTAGCTTTGAAGTTGTTTGGTGTCTTGTGCACCAATTTACCCGTTCCTTTTGATGCGTGTCTGCATTTTTCTAAACATCACCACAACTACGGTGGCGGTGATTAGTATTGGCAGGATTGCTTCTGTTGGAAATTCTGGAATTGGGTCGCCTAAGTCAACGAAGTCTCCGTAGTTTCCTGGATATGACCCGTGGAATGGTTCATCTAGGTTGCCTGTGTTAGAGTAGCCTCTGCTTTCCCAGTATCCTTGATATTGTGGGTCGTTGGACAGTTCTATTTCTGTTATCCATTTTATCCACTTG
>PIXS01000056.1 GCA_003096255.1 Candidatus Bathyarchaeum sp.
ATCTACTGTAACGTCGTCGAGATGTGTTATCGAAAAATTACTCCCCTTCATGAATGCTTGAAGGGTTAGTGCATATTGACCTTGGTCTTGGTCAATCAACGCTATGGAAGTTTCTCCTATGCTCTCTTCCGCTGTTGCCATGGATGTTTCGATTGCAAAGCCCATCAATGGAAACATTACTAGAGGAATAACTATCATGGGAAGGAGAACTTTCGGATCTCTGACTAGCTCCTTGATTTCCTTTAGGATGATGTTCATTAAGTCTTTAAGCAAAGCCAACCACCTGTCCAAACACTTACTCAAGATTAAGCGCATTGAATTTCTTCTTAAGCTCCTCTGGGGAACCTTGAGCAACAACTTTGCCTTTGTTAACCAAGGCCACTCGGTCGCAGAGATACTCCACTTCCAGCATGTTGTGGCTTGAAAGAAGTATTGTTACTCCCTGCTCCTTAGCGTAACGTTTGATGATTGTTCGGACATGAACTGAATGAAGCACATCCAAGCCGCTGTTAGGCTCATCCAGTATCGCCAGTTTAGGCTTAGTCATGAGGGCTCTGGCAACCAGAAGGCGCCGTTTCATTCCTTTGCTGTAGCCCTTCACTTTGTCTTTGAGGCGGTCTCCTAAACCAGAAATTTCAGAAGCTGCATCAACCAGCTTCTCTATGGCTGCCTTATCTTTTGTTCTGAAGCTTGCCATAAACTTGAGGTACTCTAACCCTGACAGGTTCTTGTAGGCGCCAGCTTCTTCTGGAAGATATGTAATCACGTTTCGGACTTCTGCTGCATCATCAACCACGTCGTGACCAAAAACGGTTACAGTGCCTGAAGTCGGCAACAACAACGTGGATGTGATTCTGAGGGCTGTTGTTTTTCCTGCCCCATTCAATCCAATTAAGCCGAATATTTCTCCCTCTTTTATTGTAAAGTTTAAGCCATCAAGGGCTCTGACTGACCCAAAATCTTTCACTAGATCTTTTGCTTCAACCGCAACACTCACGGAAAAATCCCCCACCCATTTTTGATTGCACTATAGGAGCATCTTCAATAAATCCGCTTTGGTCACTATACCTACAACCGTTCCCTTCTTCGAAATCAGAACCGCGGAATATACCTGCAGTAGACTAGAAATCAGGGGCAACGGAGCATCCTCTCCAACCAACGGAAAAGCCTCCTCCATAACCTCGCCAACAGAACGCTTAGAAATCTGGTTCAGGTCCTTGCCTGCTGAAACCTTTCCTATGATGGTCTTCTCTGAAATGCTTCCAACAGGATGTTCTCCATCAAAGACTGGAAGCTGAGAATACCCATAATCTGCCATAGTCTGAACCGCCTCTGACACAGGAGCACTCTTCTGGATTCCGATGACTTTGTTGTGGAGCACTTCTTCGGCCCGAACTTCTGTTTCTGTTTGCATCTGCTCCAACGCATCAAATATTGATTTAACTTTGGTGTAGGAAGGATCAATTTTGTGGGATTCCAGTTTTGCGATTAGGGACTGGCTTACTCCCGCTAACCGTGCAAGTTTTTGTTGGGTTAGTCCCAAGATTTTTCGTTTCTTGGCAACTTCTTCAATTGAAGGTAGCATGCTTTGATGGTTGGAGCCTGTGTTTATATTCTTTTTGGAATAATTATTTCAGTAAAATATTAAAATGGTAATGACCTTTGCTATGTTCCATAACAATAGGAGACTAAGAAAATGGCAGCCTCAAAAGAAAACAACGGGCGGACAATCGCGGAAATCAACCAGAAAATCAAAACTGGCGACGTCCAAGTTGTAACCGCCGAAGAGATGAAGAAACTAGTGGAAAGTAGCGGCATAGAAGTCGCATACAAAGAAGTTGATGTAGTTACTACAGGAACCTTCGGAGCCATGTGCTCATCAGGCGCCATAATAAACATTGGGCACTCAGACCCTCCCATCAAAATCCAGAAAGCATGGATAAACGATGTCGAGGTCAGTCACCCAGGCGCCGCAGTTGACCTGTACATAGGCGCCACCCAAATGTCCGAAACCCAGCCTTACGAGTATGGAGGAGGACATGTCATAGAAGACCTGATTGCAGGCAAAGAAGTTGAAGTAAGAGCCACCTCATACGGTACAGACTGTTACCCCCGAACCAAACTGGACACCACCATCACAAAAGATGACCTGAACCAGTTCTATCTCCTGAACTTCCGAAACTGCTACCAACGTTACGTCTGCGCCACCAACAGCCGCGACGAAATAATCTACACCTACATGGGCAAGCTGTTGCCAAGATTCAGAAACGCCACCTACTCTGGAGCAGGCGCCCTGAATCCATTAATGAATGACCCTGACTACGAAACCATCGGCATAGGAACCCGCATATTCTTGGGAGGCGGACAAGGCTACGTCCTCGGAGAAGGCACCCAGCATGACCCCGGCAGCAGGTTTGGCACAATCATGGTTCGGGGAGACTGCAAACAGATGAGCCCCGAGTTCTTCAGCGGAGGCGCCTTCACCAAGTATGGCACGAGCCTCTACATTGGCATGGGCATTCCTATTCCCCTACTGAATAAAGGGTTAGCGAAGAAGACGTCAATTCGGGACGAAGAAATCTTCACAGACATTATTGACTATGGAGTTCCCCGTCGGGGACGACCTAAGCTCGGCAAAGTCAGTTACGCCACCTTAAAGTCAGGTGAAGTGACAATCAATGACAGAAAAATCAAGGTCAGTTCCATGTCCAGTTTGAAGAAGGCAAAAAAGATTGCTGGAATACTGAAGTCATGGATCGAAAACGGCACCTTTTACCTGTCTGCGCCCTCTGAAACGTTGCCCACAAACTCTGTCTGTAATCCAATGAAACAAAGTGACGAGATAACCTTTGTCAGCAGCGTGGCTCAGACGGCTGTCACCTGCAGGGTTGACGAAGAAATCAAAGCTGTTGCGCAGCGAATCATAAGCAAGTCAGTGAACCACGTGGTTGTCACAGACGAAAGCGGAGCCATCAAGGGCATAGTAACTTCTTGGGACCTCACCCGGGCAATCGCTGAAGGAAAAACTAAACTCGCTGACATCATCACAAAGAAGGTGTTTACTACAAGACCTGAGGAGTCGCTGGAGGCTGCTTCAAGGACGCTGGCACAACATCACATATCTGCGTTACCTGTGATAGATGGTGACAAGAAGGTTGTGGGTCTCATAACCTCTGAAGACATAGCCAAGTTGAGGGGAAAGTGAAGGAAATGGACAGAATACTGCTAAGATTCAGTGAAGAAAACGTTGAAGAGCCAATAACTTCCCAGGTGATTCTTGAGCTTGGAATCCCCATGAGAATAGTGACTGCCACCATAAACTCTCTCGGAGGCGACATTCTGGTGGAAGTTCCCAAAATTCACCTCGACAAGATCGTCAAAGCCTTCAGAGCCAAAGGCGTTGTTGTCAAGTTTCCGAAGCTCATCGAAGTCGACTACGACCAGTGCTTTGACTGCGGCGCATGCTACGCTCTCTGTCCAGTGAATGCTATATCCTTCAAAGAGGACCACTCAATATCTTTCGACGAAGCCACCTGTATTGGTAGTCCCTGCGGCTTGTGTGTTGACGCTTGTCCAGCCCGAGCCATAACCCTTGTTGAACAGCACCGTAACAACCAAAAATGACAAAACAGCACCTCATCAAGGAGGCTTTTCGCCTCAAGGAATCAAACTGCACCATAATCTCAGACAAAACAAGCGGCATCGAAACGGCAAAAGCTTCGATAGAACACCACAGACAACAACTCGAAGAATACGTCAAAGAACATCCCCAATTTTTACACTCTCTTGAACCCGTACCCATTGACGGGGCACCAAAAGTGGCACAGTTGATGGCTGAGGCTTCCGCCAAAGCCGCTGTGGGTCCCATGGCTGCCGTCGCAGGAGTACTAGCCGACCTAGCCGTCGAAGAAATGATTGATAGTGGATGCAAGGTTGCAGTGGTAGAGAACGGAGGAGAAGTGTCTGCGGTTTCAGACCAGCCAATAGACATCGGCTTTCAGGCAGGCGACGAACCCCTCTCACGGGAGATGGGCTTCAGATTAAGGAAGTTTCCTGTAGGAGTTGCCACCAGCAGTGGACGCTTCAGTCATGCTTTCAGTTTTGGTGACGCAGACGCAGTAACCATTTTTGCTGTTGACGCTGGAGTTGCTGACGCTGCTGCCACGGCTGTAGCGAACCTGATTAAGGGCGACGATGTTCGGGACGTACTTAGGCAGGGAATAGACCACGCCCTAACCATAGACGGAGTTAAAGGCGTCTTCATACTGTATCGCGGAGTTGTAGGAAAAGCAGGACAGATTCCTGAACTGATAAAAGTGAATCCTGAACAGTAGTTCTTCTTCACCGCAAACTTTACTTGTTTCTTGCACACAATTCTTTGTTGTGGGGGAAAGTGTTCAAGAATCACCTTCTACAGAATCATTTCATCTATCGAGTTTGCTGGAGAGTGCCTGATTGACAGAGCCTCCATATTGGGTAATTATGTTTGGAATTTTCTTGTTGAGTTTTGTTGCGATTTTCCTTATCGTGAAGGCTCGACGAAGAAACGAGTCTGTATATTATTGGGTGAGTGGCTCCTGTTTTCTCCTTGTCATTGCATTTGTTGCAGTTCTGTTCTACCAGATTCTTCTATTCTTCGCTTTGACTGGTTTAGTTTTAATAATTCTCGTTGCTGTGTTGCCTCAAATAAGGGAACTCAGCAGACAAGAGCTTGTTAAACAGAAGCAGGAAACAGACGTTTCTGCTCCGTTGCGGCTGAGAGACTTTCTCACATTCAAAGGGTGGATAAAACTCAAGGCTACCCACGGGTTACGTGTGACAGTAACACTTTATCTTCTCACAAACATGGCAGCTGTCACAGCAGTATCACTGGTGTTCATGGTCCTCGGCTACCTGACACCACTACAAATTGCTTTTTACGTGATTTTCTACATCTTGTTCTCCTTCATAATCAGCTACCGCCAAGTCTGGAAAACCCTCCAAGAACCATAAAAGACATAACCCGTTTTTGTTGCTCATGTTTTTCTGAAAAAATACTGTTTTCAACAATCTGCTGCTATTAGGATACTAATAGACAGGAACAAAAATGGAAAAACATGATGGGCTGTCTGATTTTTTAGAGAAAATAGAGATGAAACAAAGGTTAACTGAAGGGTGAGTGTGCTCTCACCGGCGTCTGTGCCACGCCACCCTAATATTTCAAATTTTGGCTATCTCGCGATGAGATGATACATGAACTGGGATTTATGCGTGCCTAGCAGTTCATCTCGGTGAGAGCAAACCATCAATCGTCCTGTCAAGTAATAAGTTTTATGAATCGTCAGAAACTAAACATTAGTTACGCGGTGATAGTGTTGGATTTGTTTGGCATTTATGTTCTGAACCTGGTAGTTACTGTTGCAATGTTTACTGTTCTTGTGTTTCGGGCTTGGGTGGAACACAAGAACTACAAGTTGATGTGGCGAGAGCTGGAGTGGAGACGAACCTGTGAAACAGCAGGAAAAGTCTTGAAAGCTGAGAAGACTCTTTTTACCAAAGTTGAGGGCGGCGAAGAGCTCTATGAACTGCTGGTCAAGCTATTTTCTAACAACAAATAATGGTTAGTTTGGGAAAATAGGGCGGGTGTTTCTTGTTGACAGTTGATTTGTAGTTGTGTTTTACAACAACACAATAATCTTTATTAAGAATCAATATTCACGATATGGATTAGGTGAGATGAATGGTAAACGTTACAGCATACCATGTTTTGTTCTATGGAAGCCCAACCGGATACCAAACAAATAGAGCACAAATTAGCCTCTATAGCAAAGACAAAGTAGTTGCGTACATCCGATTCAACGACCCCGGAATGACCTTCGAAAACGACTACATTTCAGGCGGCATTATAAGAATGCACCTTCCATCAACAATGTTCGAAAACGTGCTAGATGTTCTCCGAAACGAAAAACCCGTTAACATCTATTTTGCAGCAAACAGAGGATTCCTTGGAACAGGAAAAGAGCCAGTGGGTGAAGAGGAAACACCCTAAAACCCTTTTTTTGGTGACAAAAGATGGGTTACAAGGTCTACATGATCGAAAACTATGTTCTAAGATATGACCGCAAAAAAGAGCGCCCATGGATTATCTTCCACTACAAAGTTGACGGAAACTGGCGTAACGTAAATTGGTTCCCCCCAAAAGAGAATGCAGTATACATTGCTGATTTGCTTCGAAACGAAAAGCCTGTCTATTGGGTACCCGAAGGAAAATACAT
>PIXS01000057.1 GCA_003096255.1 Candidatus Bathyarchaeum sp.
CTTCACGGAGCCCTTCAGAGAACCCATCGCATACGGAAAATACATCGCACGCCTCTCAAACCTTCTCAGTGGAGGAGTGATCGTTCAAAGGTTAGGCGACCTAAAGGCTGGACGCCGCTCAACAGAAGAGCGAATAAAACGGAGCCTGTGTGTTCCAACCCTCAAGAACGCAACGCCCGGAGACTTGAGCTTCGTTTTGCCTTACCGTTACTTGGCTGACATCAAAGAAATGCTTGAGGCACTAGACAAGGTTTCTCCTGGAGTAAACTCAAACGACACTCTGCTTTACGGAGTTGAAGTCAAATTCTATTCAACCCGACTTGAAATCACTGACAACTTGGAAACCAAAATCAAAAACCTGTTCACTATCGGTGACGGAGCTGGAGTAAGCCGAGGACTGATTCAAGCTTCTGCATCAGGCGTCATAGTAGCCAACGAGATTGCAAAGCGGGCAAAAAAGAATTAGATACAGAAAGGGTGGTGGGACCGCCCGGATTTGAACCGGGGTCCCGAACGTCCGAGGCTCAGAGCCTAGACCAAACTAGCCGACGGTCCCATGGAATTCTTTGATGCATCAGGTTTTACATAAGCATTCTCTATGCAGGTTTTTTTGCAGTGAACCTGTGATTCTGTGAATACGAATATTGCCAGAAAATGGAGAAGACTTTTATACTTTAACTCTGCCTTCGGGGTATGCAACTACTATTTGAGTTTCCCCAGAACTGGATCATACTTTTCTTCGCTTTCCTAGGTGTATGGGCGCTTTTGATGTTTAGCAGAAAGAAAGTTGGTCTAAGAAGTGAAGTTAAGGAGCAGGTTTACTTGGCTGGGGCAGGGTTGTTTTCGCTGTTTCTTATGGAAGTTTTTGCAACCCAATCTGACATGTGGCATTATATTCCTGGAGATTGGCCTGTGATATTGTGGCCTACATATGTTGCTGCTATACTGTTTGGTTATCAGCTGCTACGGTTCATTGAAGAACGGTTAGTAGCAGCAAAAAGTGTGATTATACATTAGACGCCTATTTGTCGGCGAATTTGCTTCTGTTTCTTTTGAATTTCTTTTTGCATTTTACGCTGCAGAAGTAGTAGGTTTCTCCGTCGTGGGTGATTTTGTATTTGGCTGTCTTTTCGTTCAGAATTACTCCACATACAGGGTCTCTAGGCATCAGTTTTCCTTCACCCTACTCAATGATGGATGCCATTGATAAGCTCTTTGCTTGATTTGTCCCTTTTTTGCTCGTTTTTGGGGCAAAATGGTTGTGCGGGCAATGTTTAATAGTTAGGTTCTCTTATCAAGAACAAGTTATGTAAAGTTAATGTGGTTGCTTTTTGGCCACCTTAACATGTTTGCGGAGGATGTGTTGATGACGAAATTTAAGGTCGGAGACCGTGTGAAGATTCCAGTGCACAAGGTGTTCCATCAGGAGGCGGGGCACTTCGGCAAAGTTGTGTACATCAGTGAGGATGAAGAAACCATAACTGTAAAGTGTGAACGGAAGCATAACGGTAAAACAGTTGCCTTTAATATCGCTTTTAGTTCCATCAGAGACTAAACGCATCCCCCTTTGTGCAGTCGAATTCCAGAAAAAAGCTTGTTTTCAACAATCGTCTGCTATTAGTTTCCTAATATGATTGTTAGGCTGTTTTAGTTTAGTTTCTTTTTGTAGATTGTGACCGCTACAGATGCTACTAGAAACAGAGGCAATATTGCCCATGAGGGGAACTCTGGGATAACCTGTTGTTCTGTTTCGTCTGTGGTTAGGGCTAGTTTCGTGACTTCCGTTTCTGCTGGGGATGTTGTTTTTGTGTTGGTTTCTGGCGAAGGTTCTGTGGGTGGTGGGTTAGGGTCTGTGACTTGCGTTTCTAAGGACACGTTGTCTGTTGTTGACTTGCTTGGGTTTGGGGTGCTTGGGATGTGTGGTGTCATTAGGGGGTAGTTGTCTTGGTTGTTTTCGTCGATGATGTAGGGGGTGTCGCCTATTCCGTCTCCGTCAGCGTCAACGCCTGTGTAGTCGCTCCAGTAGTTGCCTTCAGAGCCATTATCCCATGTGTCAGTGGCGTTGGTGGTGTAGATTTGTCCTGTGTTGTTGATGATGTTGTTGTGGTAGAATGTGTTGTTGTTCGTGTTAGAGATGCCAAAGCCAATTTCGTTGTCTGTTATGGTGTTTTCTGAAACAGTGGTGAAAGAAACGTTCCAGAAGTTGATTCCGTATTCGTTGTTTGTCAGTGTGTTTTGTGAGATTGTGTTGTTGGAGGAGCGGGAGATGCCGATTCCGATTCTGCTGCCCGTTACTGTGTTTTTAGAGGCTGTGACGTTGGTGGTGCGGAAGAGTTCTATTCCCTCATCGTTGTCAGTTAACGTGTTTTCGTAGACGATGCTATTAGAGGAAGTTGAGAAGAGGATGCCACGGTATTCATTGTCTGTTACTGTATTTTCTGTGACTATTACCTGCTCCGAGTAGCGAACTGTTATTCCATCATTGGTTCCTGTTACTGCGTTTCCTGAAATGGTGTTTCTGGAAGAATTGGAGACTTGAATGCTGCAGTATGGGTTGTCTGTTAGGCTGTTATCAGATACGGTGAAGTCAGAAGCAAACGTGAGGCTGATGCCTACATTTGTGCTGTTTGTTATGGTATTCCCTGTAACAACGTTATCAGAAGCGTTCCAGAAATAGACGCCATACTCGTTGTCTGCTATGGTGTTTTCTGAGATTGTGTTGTTGAATGATTGGGAACTTGCGAATCCGAACCTGCCGTCTGTCATAGTGTTTCTGGAGACTGTGACTTCGGATGCATTGTAGAGGTCTATTCCATATTCGTTGCTTGTTACTGTGTTTCCTGAGATGGTGCTGCTGCCAGAACTGGAGAGAAGAATGCCAAAGTGTGAGTTGTTTGTTATGTTGTTTTCTGTGACTGTGACAAACTCAGAGTTGTAGGCTCTGACTCCATCATAATTGTCTGTTAGACTGTTGCCAGATACTATGCAGTTAGAGGATATTGAGATACTGATACCGTTGTTTGTGTTGTTTGCTAGTGTGTTTCCTGAAACTGTGACCTGAGAGGCTTCGTAGAGTTGTATGCCGTCAAAGTTGCCTGTCAGAATATTGTCCGAAACGGTGCTGCTGGAAGAACCAGAGAGGATAATGCCTTGGATTGTACTGTTTGCTATTTCGTTTTCAGAGACTGTGCAGTTAGAGGAGTTTCCGATGGAAATGCCACGGGAACAGCCGTCTGCTATTATGTTTCCTGAGACTTTACAGTTAAAAGATAATGTGAAGCTGATGCCGTTGTTTGTGCTGTTTGTTATGGTGTTTCCTAAAACAATGTTGTCAGAAACGTTCCAGAGGTATACTCCTGTTTGGGTGTCTGTTACCGTGTTTCCTGAAATGGTGTTACTGGAGGAACGGGAACTGGCGATTCCGAATCTGCTGCCTGTTATGGTGTTTCCGTAAACTGTGGTGCCTGTGGTCATGTATAGTTCAACACCGTCGTCGTTGCCTTGCAGAGTGTTCCCAGATATGCTGCAGAGGGAAGAACTGGCGCTGACGATGCCGCGGGATGTGCTGTTTGTTATTGTGTTTTCTGTTACTGTGACCTGCTCAGAGTTGTAGAGTCTGATTCCATCTGTGTTGCCTGTTACTGTGTTGCCAGAAACGGTGCAGTTAGATGATCTGCCGATGCTGATTCCGTCGTTTGCGTTGTCTGCTATTGTGTTTCCTGAAAAGTTGCAGTTAGATGAAAGTATGAGGCTGATGCCCTTGTTTGTGTTGTCTGTGACTGTGTTTCCTGAAACATCGAAGGAAGAAACGTCCCACAGATAGAATCCATTTTCGTTGCCTGACAAAATATTTCCTGAAATGGTGATGCTGGAAGAACGGGAACTGCTGACTCCGAACCTGCTTTCTGTTATCGTGTTTCCAGAGACCGTGATGTCTGTGGATTGGTAAATTTCGATTCCGTCATAGCCATTTTGTATCGTGAATCCGCTGACTTCCACATCTTCTGCGCTAACCACTAGGACCGTCGAAGTGTTGCCTCCGCCGCCGTCAATTACTGTTGTGCTTTGGTCTTCTCCAGTCAGCGTCAAGCCGTCTTTTCTGATTACCACTGTTTCGTTGTAGGTTCCTGCCCGAACAAAAATTGTGTCTCCAGAATTCGCCGCATCCACTGCCTCCTGTATTGTAGAGTAATCGTCCGGAACCGTTATCGTAGATTGAGCTAAGCAAAACGGAATCGCAAAGGAGCCCAACAGAATAACAACCAACAGCAAACTCAAAGCAGCTGAAGAAATCCTTCTTACTTTAGCTCTTCTTGAAAGCTTTTTTCTGCGGTGAATCGCAATCACGGAGTAATCACGCTTCATTTCTGCGCCTCCATGGGTTCGGCGTTGCCTCAACAGAATCTGTACCATAACTGACCAAAACAGAAGTCATTGAATCCGAAAAAGACAGCTTATTGTGCTGCATACATTTTCCCATAATAGGCGTCTGCCGTTTTTTTATTAAGATTTTTTATCAAGAAATCTTGACCAAATCGATGGAAAACGGCTGTTTTTTAGTCAAGAAAATTTGACCAAGCCAAAACTGCTCCATAATTTTCCAGAAAAAAGCTATTTTTCAACAATCTTCTACTATTAGGCTCCTAATATGCGGATGACTTTCTAGACGCGTGTTTCCTTTTACACTGTTTTGGATGCTTTGGTCGCTAGGGAAAAAAGTTGTTGGGTTAGAATGGGACAATATAGACTTTGTCGCCATCCTTTTTTCCTTTGATCAGTTCTAGGTGCCTTAAGATTGCTAGCTGGTTGTTCAGTTTGACTTCTGTGAGATTGAATTTGATGCATAGTTGTTTGGCGGTTACTTTTTGGTTGTTTGCAACGTGGTTGTATATTGCTTGTTGTTGTTCGTCTAGGTTGTCTTTTGGGTCTTTGCTATTTTCTGTCATTTTTTTGGCAGCCCTGACTGGCAAAGGATTACATACTTTAACGGGGTGGGTTTCTTCCATGTGGCAGTCTTCACACAATGTTTTGTCATTTAGGCTGTAGGTTTCTTCGTTTGAAAGGTCACAACCACAGATGTTACATTTTGTTCCGTTCATTTCTTTTCATCCTTCACACATTCAAAGATTAATGAAGCATGGTTGAAACCTGAGCCTGCACAAACCAGTGACGCCACTGATGCTGCCTCGGTTAGTTCTTTGATGGTTGCTCCCTCCTTCAGTGCCTCTGTTGTTAGTGCTTTTACGCAGATTTCGCATTTTGCGGCGACAGCCGAAGCCACAGCGATGATGAGTTTTTGTTTTTTTGTGAGATGTCCATCCTTCAGTATCTCATAATGGAGCCTTCTGAAGGATTTTGCTACGCCTTCGTCAGTTTTGTCGAGAAAGAATCCGACCCTTGATTCGTTAGAAGATGCTTTTGGAATAGTCAGGTGTCAACAACTCCTTCGATATCTCTAACTCATTGAAGGATTCTTTATTACTTTTTTGGAAAAGCGTGTTACTTGATGTTTTGGTTCCTTTTGTGTCGTTTGTGCTGTAGTTTTTCTGAAAAAAGACTGTTTTCAACAATCGTCTGCTATTAGTTTCCTAATATGAGTGTGTGCTGTTATTGGGTAGCCGCTTCATGTAGACTATTATCACTAATGACCCTACAAGAATCACTGGCAGTATAATCCATGGTGTAGAAGAGTCTGAGATAACTAGTTCTTTAGAGGAAGTTAGTGTGATGGTTTTTTCAGTTTCTGTTGTGCCATAAATTGTTTTTATTCTGTAGTCTCCAACATATTGGTTCCCAAGCTCAGTGAGTTTCCATTCAACTAAGTCGAATTGGGCTTTTCCGTCATCTGAAATTACTTTCTGTTGAGCAAGAGAGCCATTAGTCACGTGATAAACTTCAACTTTGGCTCCTTTAACAACCTGTCCTGCGTCTTCCACAGTTACGATAAGGTGCCATCCAACGTAAAGCGTGCCCTTATCAAAAGCGTCTTTGTTGAGGTCTTCATATGTGGAGTTGATCAAATAGCATGATAGAGGATGGGGAGCTTGACCATTCCCGCCCCTAATCGTCAGAGACTTGATGTTTGAGTCAACAATTCTTGCATTCTGATCAACTGTAAGCTCATCTATTGTTGAGTTGACAATTTGGGAGTATCCGTCACATCCAACGACCTGAGCAGAAGAATTCTGCATCTCAAGGACTCCCCCCATCAGCATTGACAAAACACGGAAGTAAGAACCAAAAGAATGAATCCCTATGCCTATATCCATTCCCTCTACCGATTTCTCTACCTTCGAGTTGGTGACATCCAACAATGAATTGTCGTA
>PIXS01000058.1 GCA_003096255.1 Candidatus Bathyarchaeum sp.
AAACAGAAAAACCGTATCTGGTTTAGGTTTGCCGATGTTCAGAATTTCAAAAGATTCAGAAAAACTCGCAGACCTAATAGAGGCTAAAGGGTTTGCTATTCTTCCTGATTTGCCTCACTGTGGTGAGTGCGGATTCAAAACATGTTATGAGTTGGCGAAGGCTTTGGTTGCGGATGAGCCTAACACAAAGGGTTGTCCGTTGCTGTCCAAAGGCAAGTTTTCGATTGAGGTTAATGGCGAAGTTGTACCCCTCAAAGAATTTCCGCGTGAGTTCATACAGAAGACAGTAACAAGCTTGGTTTCATCACTGCAGGACGTTCCCGAAATACGGACGTTAAAAATCAAGTTGGAAGACAAATAGCTAGGTTAAACTATTTTCAGCAGGGAACCATACTGCCAAAAAACGAATGCACACAAAACGGTTAAAGTCAGAGTCAAACTCATCAGCAGGTAATCAGTTTTTGACAAGGTTAAGGAGCGCATGTAGGTTCTTTCTTTTTTGTATCTGAACGCGCGAGTTTCAAGGGCTACTGCAGAAGTTCTAGCCATAAGTAAATAGGTAATCAGCAGAGGAAGAAGCAGGGGCATGAAAGCCCGAAGTTTTGTTACAACACTGCCCTTTTCTATTTCTAGTCCCCTTGTGGCCTGACCTAACATCACTTCTTTAGCTTGGTCGCGAATGTCAGGGATAAAACGGAGGGCGATGTTGACCATGAATATCAAAGTAAAGGGCACATGTAGTCGCCGCATTGACAAAAGGAAGTCACGAGGGTTGGTTGTTAAACTGAAAATTGTTGAAGAAACCATCAAAACTACGAAACGCAAACCTAAGGTCATACCGTAAACGATTCCATCTACGCTAAGCAGGTTGTAGTTTGCAAGAATCGGCCACGACTCAGGTATTTGTAACAGAACAATTTTTGCAGAAAAGGGATAGAACACAGTTTGAGCTACCACAATTATTATGATGATGTACAGAAAGGGCTTGATGTATCCCCATAGCTGCTCTGGAGGAATTTTTGAAACTGCAGACATAACTATGCAAACGAAAAGTAGCAACAAAAGAACAAACAAGTTTGGAAAAGCAATTGCAAGAGTTGAAACGCACATCACAATCAAAAATTTTGGCAAAGGATCAAGCCGATGCAAAAAAGACATAGAAGTCTTGTCTGAGTCATAACGAGAAATCAGCTCTGGTGCCTCCTTGAGTGTTCCTGAATAAACTTCGCCATGTCGTCTACCGAAAAAACGTTTGAAGGACAGCCTTTTTCTCTTAGCATTTCTCGAAGCTGCATTATGGGCGTAGGTTTAAGGCGCATCTGCTCAAGCAGTTTTGTGTCTCCCAAAATTTCAGTTGTTGGACCGTCAGCAACAATTTTGCCGTCATGAAGTGCAACAATTCGTTGTGAATATGTAGCGATGTGACTGATGTTATGGCTGATAAGAATGACCAGTTTACCTTCGCTGTTAAGCTGTTTAACGAACTGCATTATTTTCATTGTTCGTTTGTAGTCTTGACCTCTCGTAGGTTCATCTAAAATTATTGTGCTCGGTTTCATGGCAAGAACAGAAGCTATAGCTACGCTTTGACGTTCACCAGAACTCAAACGGCGAGGATGAACGTCTTTGTAGCGTTCCAAACTAAGCAGCTTCAACGTTTTGCCTATACGGGCGTCAATTTCTTCTGAACCTAAACCTAGATTTTTCAATCCAAAAGCGATTTCGTTTGTTACACTGTCACTAAACAGGTGATAATCGAAGTTCTGAAAGACGTAGCCAACCTCTTTCCCAAGCTCAGCAACTGTGTATGCAAGATAGTCTTTTTCTTCAACAAGCACGCGTCCGCTGGTTGGCCTGAACATTCCTGTTAAAACTTTTGCTAGGGTTGTTTTGCCAGAGCCATTCCTGCCGATTATTGCAACAATTTCTCCGCAATTGAAGGAAACAGACACATCTTTCAGTGCATGGGTTCCATCGCGGTACACGTAACTGACGTCTTCGGCTTGTATTAAACTAGGCATTTAATCTCATCACAATCAGTTCAAAGGCTTCAGACACTGTCAAAGGTGTTTTTTCAAAATCAAAACCACTGTCAACAAGTTTCTGAAATAACAAAGGAATCTGAGGCAAACCCAAACCTAAACTCTGAAAGAATTGACCCTTCGAGAAAACGTCATTGGGTGTACCGTTTACTTGTATTTGGCCGTCATTTAACAAAACAATTCTAGTAGCACAATCCACCAAAACATCCAAGTCGTGAGTGGCTAGAAGCACGGTAATTCCTTCTCGGTTTAGCTCTTTTAGAAAGCTAATTACACGCTCAGCGCTCTCTGAATCAAGATTCGACGTCGGCTCATCCAAAAGAAGAACTTTAGGCTTCATAGCAAGAACAGAAGCAATCGCAACAAGCTGTTTCTGGCCTTCAGACAAATTGTTCGGCGATTTATACCGAAGTTCAGTTAATCCTGCTTTTTCCAAAATTCCGTCCACTCTACGCACAATCTCGTCATGAGGCACACACAAGTTCTCAGGACCAAAGGCAACATCATCTTCAACTGTTTGAAAAAAGAGTTGCGAGTCAACTTCCTGAAAAACAATACCTACAGAGGTTGCTAGCTCGCCTACTGGATGACTTTTTGTGTTTAAGCCATCAACAAAAACGTCGCCTTTGAGTTTGCCACGAAAATAGTGGGGAATAAGCCCGTTTATGAGCCTAAACAACGTGGTTTTGCCAGCACCAGTGCCTCCGATTATGCCCACGAATTCGCCAGAGTTGATCTCTAGGCTAAAGTCTTGGATTACTGGCTTTTTGGCCAAGGGGTAAGTGTAAGTAACGTTTTTTATCTGAATTGCTTTCAAGTCTCAAACCTAGCTAATTTCAATCAACACCACACTGGACACCCAACGCTGAGCAAACTCATCAGAACCAATAACGAGACGCAATGGACCGTTTCCACCCTCAGAATAAGAAGCTAAGGCTTGTCCGTCTTTTTGGTAAACTAGCATAATTTTTGGGTTCTCCATGATTTCGTCAACAGATAAAGTGATGGCGTAGCTGTCTATGGATTGGATGAACACTGATGAGGCATTTTCAGAAACGTCAGCAAGCTCTAAAAGACTTGCAACAGTAACCCCAGTGTAAGTGAACGTGCCTTCGTCTTCAACGTGAACAGCAGAATCCAAAGTTGCCTGCATGTCTGAAGAGGGCAAAGATTCAATCTCGCTCATAGTTAGATTCAACGGATTGTTCACTGTGCCTCCAATCTGCAGGGCGCCTTCTTGAACATCAACGGGTCGGGTGAAAAAGTATAGGGGAACTGCAACCGCAACAAGTAAAACAAAAACGATTACAGCAGTTTTAGTTCCTTTGTTCATTTTGTGCTCCACTCGTTTAGTAGACTTCTATTTGGGCAACCCATCGCACCCAGTATTGGCCCCATTTTAGCTCGGGGTCTTCCATGAACAAACGGAAAGGTCGACCGTCCTTAACTGTTAAGTGCTCGCCGTTTTCTAGGTAACCAATTAGCATGCCGTCAACTTGGGCTTGTATCATGTTGTATTCTTTGGAATATCCGTCGATGGCAGTAATTTTGATTTTGGTCGCAGTTTCAGAAACTCCAGCTACTTCTAGAATACTCCACAAATCTGCGCCAGTCCAGTTGGAGGTTCGTTGGGGTTCACCACCGGGAGCAAAAGCTAACTGAACAGTTTTTGTTTCAAAGTCGGTTATGTCTAGTCCAGTTATGTTCAGGGGGGTTGAAACATCACCAGTTACTTGAATTACCCACAATCCAACGTTTAGACTAGCAACGTTTTTGATTTGAAACTGACTGGCAATGGAAGGAGCAATCAACTGAACTGGACCGCCAGTTTCTTCGGTCAGGTATTTGCCGTCTTTCACGAAGGCCAGAATCATTTTTTCTTCAGGATATTGGGTGCTGTTCCAAGCCTGATACAGGTTTACTGTTTTGGAATAACCATCAGAAGCAGTTACTTCTACAGGTCCAGCGTACCAGCTAACGCCGCTTCGTTCACAAAAGTCAGTAAACAAGACTCCAACATATGTCCCAGTTTCACCTTTGATGGTGTGGGTCACATTAGTTAGAGGCATTTCAGTCATGTCACTAACAGACACAACTGTAGTAGTTGCGCCGCCTCCTGAAACGATGACATCCCAATCAGGAGCGTCCCCTGAAGGAAGCAAACTGTTTCCAGAAGAAGAGGGAAAAAGCAGGTAAGCTCCTGCAGATACTCCAATTATCGCTATAACGATTACAGCTATGACTATTTTGTTGTCCATAATTTTTTCCTCATAATCCAAGTTTTTTACATTCAACCAACAACGTGTTAGCGATAACACCCCCCAAACCACCGCTTATCGCAGCTAGTACCAAAGAGAAGATAAGAGGAACCAAGGGCAGCATTAGAACCAATGTTCCAACCAAGGCAGTTCCCACGAAGTTAGCTACAGAAGAAGCTCCAAAACAGCAACCCACACAACAGGCTTTGTGTCTAGACAATAGGAAGAAGAGGTCTATTGCTACTCCGGGGCAGAGGTAAATTATGAAGGATAGTATGCCAAAGTTTCCAACTGGAAACAGGAGGCTGATTACTGCTTGTGTAAAGGCTGTGAGGCTAGCAGCTCCTGGCTTTCTTACAAGACCGTAAGCCATTACTGGCCACATCATGTATAGTCCCCCGGCTACGGCTCCAGTGGGAATGTAGAGGGAAGCGGTTATTACGCCTACGACTGGGCGAATGATACTTTTTGTGGCTAAGCCTAGACCTGCTAAGAGGGCCATGGTGACTAGGTCGACTGTGGTTGTGTTCCAGATGTTTTGTGGGGGGCTTTGGTTTTTTGGTTTCATGTAAACCGTTATGCATGTGTAAACATATCGATAAAAACCTTTCAGTTTTCCAAAAAACCCAGAATGCATCCTGTTTATTAGTGTGAACCCAGAAAGTTGTTTTTCTGGTTTAAGGGAGCAATCTGGAAGTTGCATACCGAGGTTCTTGTTACGGGTATAGTTCAGGGTGTCGGTTTTCGGCCATTTGTCTACCGAACAGCAGTAAAAAACGGGCTGGTAGGCCATGTCAGAAACAGGGGAGACGCAATCGTAGAAATCGCACTAGAAGGGCCTCAAACAAAAATTAACAAATTCATAGAAGAGCTGAAAACCCAAAAACCTGTCTTGGCGCATATTTACAACATCAAAACTGAAAACCGCCAACAAGAAAAGGGCTTTACTGAGTTC
Source organism: Candidatus Bathyarchaeum sp. (assembly GCA_003096255.1). Next base: position 5,256 of record PIXS01000058.1, read on the forward strand.
AAGATAATACAAAGCTCTGGAGAGGCAAAACTTTCGGGTTCTGTTGTGCCTCCTGATGTTTCAATCTGTGATGAGTGCCTAAAGGAGCTTCGTGACCCTAAAGACAGGCGGTTTGACTACTTTTTCATTACCTGCACAGATTGTGGACCCAGATACACTACAATCAAGAACCTGCCCTACGACAGGCCAAACACGACAATGCAAGAGTTTCCAATGTGTGAATCATGTGCCAAGGACTATAGTGACCCCTTGAACCGTAGATTTCATGCCCAAACAGTAGCGTGTCCAGTTTGTGGGCCAAAAGTTTACCTCGCATCAAACAAAGGAGAACCCATCGAATCTGAAGACCCCATCAGGGAAACAGGAAGGCTCCTCGAAGAAGGCAGTATTGTAGCGATTAAGGGAAATGGGGGGTTTCATGTTGCCACAGCGACAACAAAAGGCGAACCTGTTGCGCGGTTACGAAAAGACAAGCACAGAAAACAAAAGCCCTTTGCAGTTATGGCCAAAAACTTAGACACTGTAAGGTCTTTTGCTGAGGTAAGCCATTGGGAAGCCGAACTGCTTACTTCTTATCGTAAGCCGATTGTTCTGCTCAAAAAAAGCAAAGGTTATTGCCTTTCGGAACTTGTTGCGCCCGAACTTGACAGGGTTGGCGTGATGCTTCCGTACACTGGGCTTCATACAATACTTTTTGACAAAACTGAGGAGCCAGCCTTTGTTATGACCAGTGCAAACCCGCCCAGCGAGCCCATAGTCACAGACAACGACGAAGCGGTTACCAAGCTTGGTGATTCTGTGGACTACTTTTTGTTCCATAACCGTCAGATTGCCCAAAGGTGTGACGATTCAGTTGTTCGTTTTCATGGAAAAAACCCGTCCTTGATTCGGCGCTCAAGAGGCTACGCCCCAGAACCCATTATATTGAAGCAGGTTTCCAACCGATGCGTACTAGCAGTTGGAGGGGAACTAAACGTTACTTCTTGCGTTTTAACCCAAAACAGGGCGTTTATTTCCCAGCACATCGGGGACGTGGAAAACTTGGAAAACCTGCGTTTTCACAAAGACGCAATAGCTCACCTGACAAAA
>PIXS01000059.1 GCA_003096255.1 Candidatus Bathyarchaeum sp.
ACTCCCCAACTCATCTGGGCTACCATCTTCTTCATCTCGTTGGTCAATGGTCCATAATTTCTTTTAGATGTTTCCTCCAACGCCTGCGGCAGGGTCATCCCACTTTTTTGGGCTTGAACTATGCTTCGAAACAGATCTGGAAGATGTTTATCGATTGCCCTTTTCCAGCGGTAATCCACGTAATCGAGGACAGCGGGAGGAAAAACAGTGATTACCACAGCCAATAAGAAGTATTCGTCAAAAAGCAGGCTGTCCCTGAGGAGAAGAATAGCTGTCAGGCCTATGATTGCCCCTAGAGAACCAGAGACAATCCACGCGATTTTCTTCTCAATAGCTTCAACTTTTGGCATATTTTCATCTCTTCGGCGAAACCATATCTAGGATAACCAGAAACACCACTGACCCAATAGGCAAACCAAGGTAGGTCAGAAGCTGCAACAGCAGACGGGAATCTAGTGGTCCAAATCCTCCAGTTCCAAGCATTGACATAACCGCAAGCATAACCACAAAGATGAGAGACCCTGCTACCATCAGAGTAACATAGAACTCCGCTAAAACTCCAAGAGTGTCAGAAAACCGTTTCAGTGCAATCTGCTTTAGCTTCATGTACTGTTGCGATCGGTTTCTGAGATATTTTACCAGGTTTCCTCCTGAGTGAACGACAGAAATGAACCCTTCAATCATTTCTTTAAATCTTTCAGAGGGAGTTCGTTTAGATGTGGTTTCCAGTGCTGAGATGGCGTCAAAGCCGAAAAGCTCTATGTCCCTGACTACTGTTCGTGCAACGTTAGAAACTGCCAACGAGGCGTCAACTTGTGCCAAGGAACGCCATATAAAGTCCGGAGGCACACCAGCCCCAGCCAAAATCGACATGTACCCTGTAGTGAAGGTCAGTTCATCTTCTAGGGCTCTCTTTAAGCTGTCTGCTTTGTAGTTTGGATAAGAGTAGAAACATATCACTGTTACAGCGGCAGCAAACAAGCTTATTCCCACTCCAAAGAGAAGCGACAAAATAAGCGACATATTGAACATGAAGAATAGCAGCACTGGAACAACTATCATGACAGCGGCAGACGCCAGCAGGCTAGTCAGAATGGCTGTGCTGACGTAAGCTCTGAAGTTGATCTTCATCCCCGACTTCTTCAGGTTCATGTCCATGTCTTTGAATAGTGGCAAAAACCTGTTTGTTCTGCCTCCGATGAGCTGGTAGGCAAAAACTTGAGGTTTAGTTGTTCCCAATCTAAGCTTTTCAATCCAACGAGAAAACATTTTGTCGTTACTGTGATTGGGACTTTGTTGAAAGGCGTTTTTGAAGCGAAGCCCTGCCATTTTTAGGCTCTTTCTTATTTTGCTTGCGCTCATGATATTCCCACCCTAGCCTTTCGAAATACTCGGATCGGATCAGCGTAGTAGTCTCTGATGACAGAAACGACGTCGGTGTACTGGCGTATTCCTTCTTTCACCATCCACTCTAGCACCATTTTTCTTCGGTTAAGCTCCTCCCAAACCTCCTCTTTGGTAAGTCCTTTGCGTTCCATTTTCTCTTCTAAAATGTGGCTGTGACCGGAATACTCGTAAGTATCCTGCCTTGGGTTCCAACGGTACACCTCGTTGGTTATCAGTTCTTTTGTTTTCGGATCTAAACCAACAATTTCTGTTACTGTGCGGGTTCTCCGGGCGGGTCTCCCATTGATTTCTGTTCGTAACTGAACAGTTATGGCGTCAATCATTGTTAGGAGCGGCTTTGGAATATTCATTGGCTCGGATTCCAGACGGTGAATAACTGAACTCGCAGATTCGCCGTGAATTGTCCCCATTCCCAGATGACCTGTTGCCATTGCCTGAAAAAGCGTGTAAGCTTCTTCGCCCCTAACCTCCCCAACAATCAGATAATCTGATCTCTGCCTGACCGCTGCCCTCAAAAGGTCAAACAGTGTGATAGCCCCCGACCTGTTTCCGCTGTCCCCAAAGCCTGTTCTTGCAACAGACGGAATCCAGTTTTCATGAGGCAGATTTAGTTCGGCTGTGTCTTCTACGCTTACTATTTTTTGTCCAGATTTGATGAACATCGAAAAACAGTTGAGTACAGTTGTTTTTCCCGCAGCAACACCCCCTGATACGAGAACGGATGCACGGTTTTCGATGGAATACCAGAAGTATGCAGCCATCTCCGCTGAGACAGTGCCCAAGGAGATTAAATCAGTAATTGTCAGGGGGTCGACACGGAAGCGCCGTATCGTAAACGTTGACCCTCTGCGTGTAACCTCATTTCCGTACGTCATTTGCACTCGGCTGCCGTCAGGTAAGGACGCGTCAAGTATTGGCATTGCAAGAGAGATGTTTTTTTTCGCCAAGTACGCTAGCCTTACTATGAATGAGTTCAGTTCGTCCTCGTTTTTGAAGATGATGTTTGTTGGAAGGGATTCGTAGTCTCGGTGCCAAACGTAGATTGGTATGTTGACTCCATCTGCTGAGATGTCTTCGATTCGCGGGTCATTCATGAACGGGTCTATTTTTCCGTAGCCCAGAAAGTCGCGTACAATGTAGTACATGAGTTTGTCCACGGCTTCCTCGTCGATTTTGAGGCGATAATCCTTGATTATTTCGCGAATCTTTGTTTTGAGGTATTCTTCAGCCTTTTCTCGTGTTTCAACTTCTTTTAGGTTGATGTCGATTTCTTCAACCAGTATGTCTTTGATTTCTTTGAGTTGTTGCTCTTCTTCTTTGAGGAGCGTGGGTTCGATTAGTTCATATTTTATTTGTTGGGTGTTTGGTTCTGTAACTACTGCGGCGTATACGTAGGGCTCATGGATTGGGTATACCTCTCGGAAAACGGATGCTTTCCTTTCAGGTATTGTGTTTGTTTTCATTTAGCCCTCACGTTTGCTCTGTTTTTTATTTAGTACACTATGGAGTTGGCTGCTGTAGCCTGTGTGTGCCTGAATCATGACAAGAAAGCAGTGTATATTAAGACTTAATAAAACCTATGGAGTTTAAATCAATTACCCGCAAAAAAATCCAACACAGGGCTAAGCCGCCCAAAAAGGAGACTCAAGCCGCCTGATTTCAATAAACTCGTTCAATGCTTCAAGTTCATCAGACGTCAAACGGTCCACAAACTTGGTCCGCAGCACCTTTGCGTGAGCTTCAGGCACCCGAACATAGAATGTTTCGCCTTCGTGAATGTGGCGTCCAACAGTTGCCTTCCCCAAGGAGACAGCTACTTGAGAGCCGGTTTTTGCTTCTGATGCTGCTTTGCCTTTGTCTTGAATCTGCAGAATTTCTCCTATTGTGCGTCCGTCTTCTTTGACAAGGACATTTTTTGGTTTTATGCGTCCTGCTAAAACTTCGACGCCGATGACTGCGGGTTTGGTTTTTCGGAACACGTATCCTGGAAGAAACTTGACTTTGGCAGGTTTAATTAGCCTGTCATATTCTTCTC
>PIXS01000060.1 GCA_003096255.1 Candidatus Bathyarchaeum sp.
ACATTAGTATGGTTAATGTACTTACATATTTCTAGAGTCGAGTGTTATTAAACATGGTTACTCCACGTATTTTCCTACTAATCTTTTCAATAACTCTTGAAAAAATCGTATTCTATTCTTTGCAGTATAGCATTTATAGATTAGTCGGTATTTCTATTAGATAGTTCTTTTATAATATCAGAATGATAATTTTGTAATGACTTTACTCCTGGTTTATTCTTTTGATATTCGTTAATACCTTTTGCAGCTGCCATGGCTGCAGCTAAAGTAGTTATATACGGCACTTTATATTTTATGGCTGTTTTTCTAATATATGAGTCATCATATTGGCTGATCTTACCACTGGGAGTATTTATTACAAGTTGTATTTCCCCATTCATAATCGCATCAACGATATTGGGTCGACCTTCATAGATTTTAAGTATCACTTCCGCATTAATATTTTCACCATTGAGAAATGTACTTGTTCCTTCGGTTGCTACAATATGAAACCCCATAGCGGCAAATTTGAGAGCAACTTCTTTAATAGCCGGTCTATCTTTGGGAGAAACTGTTATCAAAACCGTTCCTTCCAAAGGTAAATTTTGCTGGGCTGCTTGTTCCGCCTTAAAATAAGCTAATCCAAAAGAGTTGGCAATGCCAAGTACTTCGCCTGTGGAGCGCATTTCTGGTCCCAGTAAAGGATCAACTTTTGGCAACATGTTAAATGGTAATACCGCTTCCTTTACTCCATAATATGGGATCTTAAATAGTTTTAAACCAATATCCGTAATTTGTTTACCCAACATGACCTTGGTGGCGATTCGTGCCATAGACACGTTACATACTTTCGAAACAAGAGGTACAGTGCGTGATGCTCTTGGATTTGCCTCTAGAACATACACCTTGCCATCTGCAATAGCATATTGCATATTCATGAGACCGACTACGTTCAAATCACGAGCTATTCGTTTCGTATAGTCAGTAATTGTTTTAATATGTTCTGGTGATAAACTGACCGGAGGAATAACACATGCAGAATCACCAGAGTGTATTCCAGCTAATTCAATATGTTCCATGACCGCCGGTACAAAAGCATCTACCCCATCTACTATTGCGTCAGCCTCGGTTTCTATGGCGTTTTCCAGAAACTTGTCAATTAGTATGGGCCGGTCAGGTGTCACGCCAACCGCTGATTCCATGTATTCCCTGAGCACATCCTCATCATACACGACCTCCATTCCACGACCGCCCAAAACGTATGACGGACGAACCATCAGTGGATAACCTACCTGCTGGGCAATGACAAGACCTTCCTCTAAGTTACTGGCCATGCCTGAAGGCGCCATGGGAATTCCCATTTCATCCATACGATGGCGGAATCTGTCTCTGTCCTCTGCCAAATCAATCGATTCTGGTGAAGTACCTAATATCCGGACCCCAGCCTCAGTTAACTCCTTAGCAATGTTTAATGGTGTCTGCCCCCCAAATTGTACAATAACACCTTCGGGCTTCTCTTTCTCGTATATACTTAATACGTCTTCCACTGTAAGTGGCTCAAAATAAAGTTTATCTGAAGTATCATAATCGGTGGAAACGGTTTCTGGATTACAGTTAACCATTATTGTCTCATAATTCTCTTCACGCAGAGTAAAAGCCGCATGAACGCAGCAGTAGTCAAACTCTATGCCCTGACCTATGCGATTTGGTCCTCCTCCTAATACCATAACTTTCTTTCGTGTGCTGGTTGTAGTTTTATCCATGCCGTTGTATGTTGAATAATAATATGCAGCATTTTCTACCCCGCTGACGGGCACAGCGTCCCAAGTTTCTGTTATACCTAGGCTAATCCGTTTGTTTCTAATATCTTGCTCTGTTGTTTGTAGCAATTTAGCAAGATATTTATCAGCGAAGCCATCTTTCTTCGCTTGAATTAAAAGATCATTAGGTAACGAATGACCGCGGTATATTAGGATTTTTTCTTCCAGCTGTATTAATTCTCGCATCTGGATAATGAACCATGGTTTAATGTGGGTAAGTGTAGTTAATTCATCTATCGTAGCTCCTTTACGTAGAGCTTCGTACATAATGAATTGTCTTTCGCTGCTAGGTTCAGTTAGCAATGACATTAGTTCTGCTAGTGATTTACTATGAAAATCTTTAGCAAAACCTAATCCATACCTGCCAATTTCTAACGAGCGAATAGCCTTTTGTAATGCCTCTTTGTATGTTTTACCAATACTCATTACTTCGCCGACTGCCTTCATCTGAGTTCCTAGTTTGTCTTCGGCATTTTTAAACTTTTCAAAAGCCCAGCGGGCGAACTTAACTACAACATATTCACCACATGGAGTGTATTTTTCTAGCGTTCCTTCTCGCCAGTATGGGATTTCGTCAAGAGTAAGTCCGGCAGCTAGCATCGATGATATCAGAGCAATTGGAAAACCGGTCGCCTTGGATGCCAATGCTGATGAGCGAGCCGTACGAGGATTTATTTCGATTACTACGACGCGATCGGTCTTAGGTTCGTGAGCAAACTGGATGTTTGTACCACCAACTACTTTAATCGCTTCCACAATTCTATATGAATAATCCTGCAATCTTTGCTGAAGCTCCGAGCTGATCGTCAGCATTGGCGCGACACAGAATGAATCGCCAGTATGCACCCCCATTGCGTCTACGTTTTCGATAAAGCACACGGTTATCATTTGGTTCTTGGCATCACGCACTACCTCAAGTTCAAGTTCTTCCCAACCAAGTACTGATTCCTCAACAAGTATCTGCCCAATAAGACTGGCAGCAAGACCTCTGCTGGCAATAATACGCAATTCCTCAATATTGTAAACCAAGCCACCTCCAGTACCACCCATCGTGTAAGCCGGGCGAATAACAACCGGGTAACCCAGTTTCATTGCAATCTGTTCTGCACCTTCAATAGTATGAGTGATTTCACTTTGCGGCATTTCTATACCCAATGAACTCATCGTTTCTTTAAAGGCTAGTCTATCTTCACCGCGAACAATAGCATCAATTTCTACACCAATGACTTCAACATTATATTGTTTTAACACACCTGTACGAGCCAACTCAGCACTGAGATTGAGGCCAGTTTGCCCTCCAAGATTTGGTAATAATGCATCCGGCCGTTCTTTTTTAATGACTTCAGTTATGCTGGATATATTTAGTGGTTCAATATATGTTACGTCTGCCATACCTGGATCAGTCATGATGGTCGCTGGATTCGAATTGACTAAGACAATTTCATAACCAAGTTTACGAAGTGCTTTACAAGCCTGTGTACCAGAATAGTCAAATTCACAGGCTTGTCCAATAACAATTGGCCCAGACCCAATAATCATTACTTTATGGATATCATCTCTCTTGGGCACTATGATTACCTCCAATGAAAAATTTTTTGTTTTTCATTATTTTTTTGGTATTTTGTCTGGAAAATTTATTGTCATTCCATCAACCTGACAATTCAAAACATGCTCCATCAATTCAAGGTTTTTTATACCCCAGACCTTCACTTCTAAGCCCTTTCCGTGTGCTTTTTGTACTGCTTCCGACGTCAATATATCTGCACGTGGACATATTTGTTGAGCT
>PIXS01000061.1 GCA_003096255.1 Candidatus Bathyarchaeum sp.
TGGGTTTTGACTACGGGTTCACCGAGCCTTTTTTCCAGTTTTGCCAAGTAGTTCCAGACGTACCGATATGACATTTCTGCTTTTTCTGCGGCTTTGGAAATTGATTCAAGCTCATTGATGGTGTTAAGAATTTCAGCACCCCCCTTTCCAAGCAAGGGTACTCCTTTGTATTCGAGCCAAATTTTGCATAAAACCTTATGTTTATTCTCAGTGCTCATGGGCTTCATAATATGATATTAAGCGTTGTACATATAAAATAATGCCTAGATTTTCAAGCAGACCTTGTGGTAAATGTTAAATATCCATAGGCATCACAATGCATATCGGTGAATTAGATGAACAAAACTTACGTAATAGCTCTTGTCGTCATCATAATTGTCGCTATAGGGGTGGGGCTATACGCAATTTATACACCACAAGACAAAATTATTCTAACAGTTTCAACCACTACAAGTCTTGACGAAACTGGACTATTGGACATTCTTGACGCAAAATTTGAAGCAAAATATCCGAACATAAACGTAACTTTCATCTCACAGGGGACTGGATTAGCAATACAAACCGCAAAAAACGGTGATGCTGACATGATTCTTGTCCATGACGCAGTAAGAGAAACAGCATTTCTTGAAGATGGCTTCGGAGTAAACAGGAAAATATTGGCATACAACTTCTTTGTTGTTGTTGGACCCGAAAACGACCCTGCAGGGGTAGAAGGAATGCAACCGGTTGATGCACTATTAGCAATAAAAGAAGCAGGTGAAGAGGGAAACGCAATATGGGTTTCTAGAGGAGATGATTCTGGAACACATGCAATGGAAAAAAGACTTTGGATTGCAGGGGGAGAAGACGCATCAGAACTTAGAGAACAAAGTTGGTATCTTGAAAGAGGATCAGGTATGACGGCAACCTTAGCATTAGCCAATGAAAAAAACGCTTATACAATTTGTGACATGGGAAGCTACCTGAATAATTACGTCTCCGGAAACATTGAATTAGTTATTGTAGTACAAGCAGGAAAAGAAAGACTAAACGTCTATAGTGCAATAGCATGTGACCCTCAAAATCCAGATCTAGCTCATGTTAAATTTGACGAATCGATGAAATTCATAAACTTCCTTGTATCCGACGAAGTACAAGAAATATTCGCTGATTTTGGAGTAGATGAATTTGGCCAAGCATTATTCAATCCCGCTGTAAAACTTTTAGCACAGAATACAGACCCAACAATTGCAAACTGGATTAAAGACGCTGCTTACATCGGCGGAACAGAGTGTCCATCAAACAAACGATACAATGCTGGAAGCCTAAATTTCTTAAGTGCTGCGATGGTTTCATTATTAAATTGAGCGAGTCTTAATTGACAGGCCCAATTATAGATGGAATGGTCAAAGCATTCCAACTTATTTTTTCTTTTGATCCTGAAGTGTACACTATAACGTTTCGGTCGTTGTACATATCCGGTTTTGCAGTAGTAATGGCTACAATTTGGAGTTTACCCATAGCAACAGTTTTGGCACTGAAAAAGTTCAGAGGAAGAAAGTTAGTAAGGGGAACATTTAATGCCTTTATTGGATTTCCCACGGTTGTTTTAGGGTTAATACTTTTTTTGACTTTTTCACGAAAAGGACCTCTTGGCTTTTTGCAGCTTCTTTTCACTCCTGGACTAATTACCTTTGGACAAGCTATTTTGATAACTCCAATAATTGTGAGTTTCACAACTAGTGCCATAGAGTCAATTGACATGGACCTACGCGATTTGGCAAGAACTCTTGGTTCATCTGAATTTGATGCCTCAATTGCTATTTTGAAAGAGGCATCCAACGGAGTGGTACTTGCGGTGCTTGCGGGCTTTAACAGAGCATTTGCCGAATTGGGGGTTGCAATGATGGTAGGAGGAAACATTTACGGATATACTAGATTGCTAACAACCGCTATTGCGTTAGAAACCAGCAAAGGAGAGATTTCTCTTAGTATTGCTCTTGGTTTGATTCTAATTGGAATTGTTTACGCACTAAACATAACAATCAGTTACCTGAGGAAGCGATAAAAATTGGCAAATATACTTCAATTACGCGATGTGGAAAAATCGTTCAACGACGTAACAGCACTTCAAAATGTCAATTTAGTTATAGAACGAGGAAAAATTACAACTCTGCTTGGTCCAAGCGGTTCAGGAAAAACAACGCTCCTCAGAATAATTGCAGGACTAGAAAAACCAACAAATGGAACATTGTTTTATGAGAACACACAAATTACTGAAAGCGAACAAAGCTTTCTTCGACAAAAAGCAACATTGGTATTCCAAAAATCGCTGTTTTTTGACACAACAGTCTACAACAACATCGCGTATGGCCTAAAAATTAATGAACTTCCAAAAGAGGAAATCGCCAGTAAAGTTAGTGAATCATTGTCGCTGGTGAGGCTAGATGGATTTGAAAATCGTCGTGCGAAAAAGTTGTCAGGTGGGGAACAGCAAAGGGTTTCTTTAGCGCGTGCCCTAGTTTTAGACAGAGAAATACTCTTGTTGGATGAACCGACAGTTAATCTTGACCCAAAGAATGTTTCCATAATTGAAGAGACAATTAACCGAGTTAACCAAGAAAAGAAAACAACAATTGTTGTAGCAACCCATAACATGTTTCAGGCAGAGGCAATAAGCCAAAACGTCGCTTTGATTCTTGACGGAACAGTAAAACAGACAGGAACACAACAAAAAATTTTCAACAACTCGAACAAGTACTTAACAAGCTTTTCAAGACTAGAGAACGTTTTTTCCGGAGAATCAAGAATGAACAAAGACAACACATCCACCATTTACGTAGGTAACAACGTTGAAATTTATGCAACATTCTGCCGAAGTGGAAAGGTTTCTGTTCATGTTCGGCCTGAAGAAATTTTGGTTTCCACACAGCCGCTTCAGTCTAGTGCAAGAAACATGTTTAATGGAACTATTACCCAAATCGCTGACAAAGGCTCTGTTGTGCGCCTAACTGTTGACGCTGGAAGAAAATTCAATGTTCAAATAACCAAAAAATCGTTAA
>PIXS01000062.1 GCA_003096255.1 Candidatus Bathyarchaeum sp.
CAATTAGTCCTAGAACAGATACGCCGAACATCATATTTCCAGGACCAAAGAAATCTCCTATCATTCCAAAGAAATCTATTCCAGTGCCGATTGTGAGGAATATGTCTGCGAAAAGAACACCCATGATTGAGAATTCAGCAAGCATGACTGAAGTCATCATGTTCGCCTGATGGGCGGGTGACTTCGTATCCTCATAGTTTGGGTTGCGTGCGGTTACACCTGTGGCTATCAGCATTCCACCGATAACAGCAACATATCCGATTCCTAGAAGGATTAGTAATTCTGTGAATGTCATCTCAATCATGAAGTAGATGACCGCAGATGGTATAGCAGCCAGTGGTATGCCGATTAATGCCTGTGACGCAATCCTGCTCTTGACATATCTTGATGCTCCATGTGGAGCGCCTTGAATGATCCAGAGCTGGTCTTTGCTCTCTAGGAATCCAGTTCCAGCGAATGGCATAGAACCAATCAATGACATCATGATTACCAGCATCATGAACATTTCACGAAACTGGTAGTACTCGATGTCCAAAGCTAACATGATAACTGGCATGATTATTGCCAAGATCAACCCGTATCCAATCTTTGACAGATTCTGTGCCTTGCGTAGGAAGTCCTTGAAGTTGGTGACCATTAGTGATCCAAAGGGTCCTGAGTTGACCCTCCTGACTCCTCGGAGGAAGATGTTCTCTCTGCCTACTGTTGTCACAACTTCTGTTCGGACTCCAGCCTCAATGGTGAAAACCCTGTCAGCTGTACCTAGTGCAAGACCAACTGTACCCAGGGTGAATCCTATTGCTAGGATTGAAGTCCATACCATGTCAACCTGTAGTACACTTGAGAAGCCTAGTATCTGAGAGCTAGTTAGGCCAATACCGTTGAATGATATTGCCAACCAGCTGATCAAATCTGAGAACCAAGTTGATGGGAGGAGTAGGAATGCGTTCATTCCCATCATCTCAGACAAGGTTGGTAGGAAGAACATCAGTCCGTACATTGGAATAATTACTACTATGGCAACTACCATTGCTAGTGCCTTTGCGATGTCGTTCCCTCGTGATGAGTCACCAAGTCTGGATTGAACCAAACTTGTGACGAAGTTTGATAGCCAGATGCTTCCCATTGCTAGCATTGTCATTGCACCATAGACCAACAGTTGACCAATGATGCTGACTTCGAATGCCAGCATGAAGGGAGTAATCACCAAAGGTGCAAGGAAGACAATGATCAGTCCGTAGAGACCAAGCTTTCCGATGAATGTACCAGCCATGATGTCCTTTGTTCTAACATTGTTTGAAAGGAAGATTTCCCACTGCCCAATCTTGATCTCCTGTAGCGCATAAGATAGCGGGAACAGGAGTAGGAGGAGCCAGAGGAACAGTCCAATCGTCCGCATTATCCCTGGAAACATCACCATGAGTATTGGTCGCAGGTATTCCATTGGGAATAATACGCTGAGGATGGCATTGTACAACATTGGGGTGATGATTGTGGCCCATACTAGGGCAAGTACATAGAGTATTCCCACGTAGAGCCTACGGTTACCCCTCAGACTTGAGGACAACACCTGGAACTCAGCCTTTGCAATCGCTAACCAGGTTCGAACCATCAGCACTACCTCCAAGCCAACAGAGTCTGTCTGTCCACGTGACCACCCACGACCTTTAGATATGCATCCTCTAGGTCTTTCGCACCAGTTGTTTCGATGATCTCCTGGGGAGAACCATAAGTAACAAGTGCGCCTTCATTCAAGATACCTACCACGTCACACACATCTTCAACGAATGATGTCTGGTGGCTGCAAATGAAGAAGCTTGTTTCAGTTTCTTCAGCCAGTATGAGAATGAGATCTTTCACCAGAGCGCTTGCTGCTGGATCAAGTCGTGAAGTTGGCTCATCTAGGAAGACAAGTTTGGGTTCGCTCAACAGTGTTGATGCTACAAGCACCTTCTGTTTCATTCCAGAAGAATATGATTCTAAGAGGTCGTTCTGACGACCCTCTAGTCCGAGCATACCAAGCATTATGTCAATGCGTCTATTCAGACTCTTACCATTTCTTCCATTTAATGCTCCTATGAACTCCAAAAATTCTACTGCAGACAGCTTTGAGTAAAGTCCAGGAGACTCAGGAAGCAGACCAGTCACAGCTTTGATCTCATCACGCTGTGTACTGACATCATAACCACATACTGCGGCGTTGCCACTTGTCTGTTTCAAGAGCCCAGATAGAATCCGGACTGTGGTTGTCTTCCCAGCTCCATTAGGACCCAGGAAACCAAACCTGCTGCCAGACCGAACTTCAAGGTTCAGATCTCTAACGGCGTGAACAGTATCGAATATCTTGTTCAGGCCGCTTGTTCGAATAACAATCCCGTTATTTCCCATTTTTTTCACCTGAAGTAAACAATTTTTGTTTACCATTTCTAGGTAAACATTCACTAAATTTATATATAAACTTTCCCAAGAATGTAATAAGGAATTACCACAAAAGGTTCAAATATGTGGTATGACCAAAACGTGGTGAATCAAGAATGCCCCAACTATCAACAGATGAATCAGCGGTCTGGGAACAGTTCCAGAAAGGACTCAGTACTACTGAGATTGCTGAATCAGACATGATGAAAGGTTGGAGCCCTGCCTATGTATCGCGAGTGCTCAATAGAGCACGGAGAAAGATTGCAAAGGCACTGAGTCAACAAGCAAGTAGTCACAGACTTGATGTTGAGAGCTTGCTTGACTATAAGGGAATTCTCATCGGATTCGACTACCAGGCAAACGCCCAAGTATACATCATCTTCACCATGAAGCTTGGTGTAATCGTATGGTACAAACATGACTCCTACGCGGGAAAACTCTGCCCTGATTGTCCAAAGGAAGCAGAGTGCCGGGAGACACTTGATACAATCATGGAGGAGTACAACATTACTCTCCGCCCAGATGAGGAACAGCTCTCAATGACCCAGCAGTCGATTGCAATTTTCAACAAGCTCGCGGCAAAGGAGATCCCGCGTTACAAACGAAAGGAGTCGTGATAGATAATTGGTCGTTGAAAACGGACTACAAGGAGTTTTGGAATCCCCGCAAGACATGTCCTTTGGGAGAACATTCAAGCCCTCAAGCGCATTGAGGAACAAGTGGTGGTTCATGGCCATTGGTTTTGCAGTGGTGACATGGGCACTGGTCATCTTTGCTCTATGGGGTACAGCTTGGTTTATAGGATACTTAGACAGCTGG
>PIXS01000063.1 GCA_003096255.1 Candidatus Bathyarchaeum sp.
CCAGTAAACCCTTCTCTCACCTAGATTAACTAGGAATTCAGTTTTGTTTTCGAACATGGCACGTAAATCATATAGGGATTAGTCGCCAACAAGGTTTGGGGAGTGCTTTGTGTTCAACAAAATTTTAGTGGCTATTGATGGCTCGAAAACTGCAGATTTGGCCCTGGATTTTGGCCTTGATTTGGCAACGAAATATTCAGCGGAAGTTTTGGTACTTAGTGTGCTTGACACGATTTCTAAATCCTTGATATACAGCGGAATGTTATATGCCCCGGACAGCACAGCCAAATATTTGGAAGAACTAGAAACTTTTCATGAAAAAGCCCTCACTGAAGCCTTGAACAAAAAAGAGAAGCTAAACGCCAAAGTTAAGGTTTCAACAAAACTTCTGAAAGGCAGAGCCGCAGACATGATAGTAAAAACAGCTAACGAAGAAAACTTTGACCTCATTGTAATAGGGAGCAGAGGCTTAGGCGGAATCAAAGAGTTCTTCTTGGGAAGTGTCAGTGACAGAGTAGCCGACCACGCAAAATGTCCTGTGCTAATAGTAAAACACTGATTTACCAAATGGTCTAAAAAAGGAGTTTGGTTTATTGATTTTTTGCAAAAATCTAGATTTTCAAAAAATGAGGCAAATTAGTTTGCAATAAGCGTTTTTTTCTTGGCGTAGTGAAAAAAAAATTCACTTTGCACGGTTATGTGTACTTTGTCTAGATGTAAAGTTTTATTAAAAATTCAAAAAGAAAATGGTTTTGTTTTAAATTTTGCGCGAGTGTAGCCATGCATACATATAAGAAATGATTATCGCATAAATATAAATATTTAATGCAAAACTAAATCTAGTTGTGACTGGAAGTTCATATTCGGAAATCGAATATTTAGTTTTAATTCACATTTTTTATATATATAGTATACTAACCACAAATCCAGATTAAACCTAAATGAAGGCTGAACACCGTGGAAATGCTGAAACAAAAACCCCAAAACTCTGGAAGCTTGTGCGGTAAGAAACTTTTTTGTTTATCACCAAAAACTTTCCGCAATTTGAGCCACCCCTCAAAAACCGAAATTGGAGTTTACTTTGGCCAACAAAACGTCAGGGATGTAAGACCAAGAGCTTGAAACAGGTAGTGAATGAAATTGAGTGACCTTAGACTAATTATGCCAAGTTATAAACGGTATCAAATGTCTTCACAGCCACTTGGACTATATTACATTAAAGCATACCTAGAAAAGCACGGCTACTCGGTTACAGTTACGGATTTGAACGTTCAGCCATTACATTTCGGTAACGAAAAAGTTGTTGGCGTTTACGTTTCCACATTTCTATTCAATGAAGCTAAACAAATCATTGATGAGGCAAAAGCACTAGGCAAAATCGTCGTTGCCGGCGGAGTCCACGTGTGGAGTGACCCAGACAGCCTAAGAGAAATCGGAGTTGATTATCTAGTACAGGGAGATGGTGAAATTTCTATGCTGAAGATAATGCAGCAACTAGATGAGACAAACTACTCCCAACCAAAACCAAATACACCTGTTTTCATTAATCCTGTAGAAGATCTGGATTCTCTACCCATTCCAAAGCGTGTCAAATATCCTACAAGCCCTGTATTAAGCACAAGTAGAGGATGTCTTTTCAACTGTAGCTTCTGCAGCACAGGACACATTGGCAAACTGATTAGATACCACAGCCCCGAAAGAGTCGTTGAAGAAATGGGCAGGTTAAGGGGACAAGACATCGCCATTCTTGATGACTTGTTTACTGCAGACCTGAAACGACTTGTTACCATCCAGAAGATGATGCAAAAAGAACGACTAGACATAAGCATCACAATTGGCAACGGAACACGAATAGACCTTGCAGACCGAGAACGCTTGAAGACACTTAAACGGATGAATCTGCAGAAAATCTGCTATGGTGTAGAAAGTATCGACAATGACGTTCTGAGAGCATGTAACAAAAAGACCACATTTGAAAAAATCGATGCAACAATCAAACGCACAAAAAGAATGAGCATTCCATTAACCGTGTTCATGATTATCGGATTACCCCGCGACACACTACAAAAAACAATCAAAGCAGCCAAATGGGTTGAAAAAGAGGGACTAACGGCATTCTGGAATGTAGCTACACCATACCCAAGAACTGCATTCTATGATTGGGTAAACAGACATGGCAGATGGTTGATTGACCCAAAGGACTATAACAACTATGGAGGACACTTTGGAAAAGCCCTGAAAGTTGTCTTTGACACAGAAAACTTTCCACTTCACCAAAGACTTGCTGTTGCTGAACGACTATCCGTGGACAGCTACCCTCTATACAAACGCGCCGCAACATTGCTATTGGGCAAAGTAGGAAAATCTAAGCGCGAAATGCTTGCGTGGGCAGAACAAAGCATTCCAACACCTGTTTGTCGCGCTCTTTTTGGATCAGGTCAAGGAGAGTACCTCAAGAAGGAGGCAAGAAAATGAAAATCCTTCACTTGAACGATTACCTGAGTGGTTATGGGGGCTCTGAGGTTGTTATGAATAACATAGTTAGAGTCTCTAGCCATGAGGGTGAGATATCGACCTTTGAAGACGCGCAAGACCTTGACAGCTACGACCTTATACATGTTCACAACGTGTGGAGCAAAAACTTCGACAAGCTGAAAGGCAGAAAACTCGTCATGAGCATACACGACTATCGGCTGACAAAGTGTATGATAGGCATGAGGCTTTGCGAAGCAGAAAACCGTAATTGTTTGACATGTCGGGGACTTCTTGGATTTTATCTTAATCATCTCAGAATTCGACCTCTCTGGAAGTTTGTTGATAAACAATCACCTACTCTTGTAGTTCATAGCTCATACATGAAAGACTACTACAAACCAAAATTTGACACAACATACATGCCGATTCCTCTCGAAGTAAAAGACATGAACCCATCAGACAACCACGAAGATTACCTATTCTTTAGTGCACGATGCAGCAATGAAAAAAATCCATTTGCTTTTGCTCGAATGTGCAAAGAAATTGGAATAAAGGGAATCATGGCATTAACAATAAGCAATACTTACTTCAAAAGGTACATGAGACAATTACAGAAATTCCCCAACATTGAAGTCTTCATAGAACCCGAGTTCAAAGAACAGGTTGATTTGTATCGCCACGCAAAGTTAACAGTACATCCTTACAAATACGCAGAGCCATTCGGCATTAGTTGTGTAAACAGCATACTTTGTGGAACACCACTGCTCAGCTATCCTTATGGCAACCTGCCCCATGTTTCAACATTAACAGCATACGGCTATGAACCACTAAAAAACATGGTAATTGGTGCTTTGGAGTCCCCAAGTTTCTATGAAGCTCTAGTAAAAAAGACACTAGATATGAGAAAAGAGTTTGTGGACGAGTTCGACTGCGGAAAAAGATGGGACAACTTCTACGAGGGAATAGCATGAAACGAAACAGAATAATGGTCAACCTTACATGGAAATGTAGTTTAGGCAACTGCGAACACTGCTGGGTAAACCAAGTGGTAAGAG
>PIXS01000064.1 GCA_003096255.1 Candidatus Bathyarchaeum sp.
AATCCTTGAGCTGCGGCATAAGAATATCCCCCGCCTGAATAAGAGCAGAAAGATAAAGACCAATATGGCGCTCACCATAGATAGCCTTCATCGTCGCCAATGTTACGCCAGCGCCAAAATGGACAGCCAAATCCCGAACATGCATCTCTTTGTATTGCCTGTAGATGTGACCACGTTTAGGGTCAAAACCCAACGCCAACAGGTCGGCAACATTTCCAACAGCTATTTTTTCTGTTTCATCAAAAGAAAGCCTGTTATCCTCGTAGGCTTCGATATCCGCAATGGCATAGAAGGCTTGAGCACCCTGCTGCTGGAAGTATATGATTTCTTTGGCGGTCATCAGGGTTCCAAGGTGGAATTCTCCTGTTGGTTTGATGCCGCTCATTACTGCGAAGTCTCGTCCTTCTTTCATTGCTGCTAAGATTTGCCCAAAGTCTCTGTGACCAAAGATTACGCCTCGGCGCATGTACATGTTTGGGTTTGGAACCTGAGAAGTGAAATCATCAAATTTTTGGATGCCAAATTCTTCGTAAAGATGGTTGTAGTCATCAACAACTGTTGCGCCCCAGGGGTCTAGCACAGCTTTTTTTTCATCTGCAGCATTCAAGTTTTGAACTTCCTTTTCTAAACGGGTGAACTATACAAGTTTAAGGCTTACGGAAGAAAAAACCTGTGCACAAAGCCATGGAAATATCCTAACTCTTTTTAACCCTTCAATGTTATTTGTTGTTCGTGCACTATTATGTCAGTCCCGCAGGAAGAACTAGAAAAATATCGGCAAGCAGGCAAAATCGCAAGAGAAGTCCGAACAGAAATCAAAAAAACAGTCAAAGAAGGAATGCCAATCATCGACATATGCGAAAAAGTCGAGGGCTTAAGCAGACAAAAAGGCGGGAAAATCGCGTTTCCATGCAACGTTTCAGTTAACGAAATCGCTGCACACTATACGTCGCCACCCAACGACACACAGGTCATACCAGAAAAAGCCTTAGTAAAAGTAGACATCGGCGTTCACGTAGACGGTTACATCGCAGACACAGCAACAACTGTTTGCTTTGACCCAGAATATCAAAGCATGGTAGACACAGCAACAGAAGCCCTGCAAAAAGCCGTAGAAATCTTTAGACCCGGGCTGTCCATAAGCCGTTTCGGTTCCGAAATACAAAAAGTGATAAAAACACGGGGATTCAAACCAGTCTCAAACCTTACGGGACACCTAATCAGACGATACGTAATCCACGCAGGCAAATCCTTGCCCAACGTCTTTAACATATCCCCTTCCAGAATCAAAGAGGGCGAAATCTACGGAGTTGAACCCTTCGTAACGCTCCCAAACGCAGACGGCAGAGTAGACAACATGAAAGAAGCCTACATCTTCCGTTACCAGAAAAACAAGTCCCTCAAAAGCCCCTACGCCAAACAAATACTAAGTTACATCAAAAAGAACTTCACAACACTACCCTTTACTGAACGGTGGTTATCTGATTTCCAAAAATCAGCAGAATACAAAAACGCGTTTTCTGAAATCTTGAAATCAAAAGCAGTGATAAGTTACCCAGTTTTTGTTGAATCAAGCGGAAAACTTGTAGCTCAAGAAGAATACACACTAATGGCAGTAAAAGATGGGTGTGAAGTGTTAACCTAAAAAAAGGGGTTAACAAACTATTTTTTCTTGGGTTCGCGATAAATCGCGGTTATCTTCATTTTTTCTTCGCACTTTTGGCAAGGACCTGCTTCTTTGAAGATGTAGTCGCCTCGTTGGAAGTCCCGTATGTTTTTGAAATCACATTTTGGGCATTCCAAAGTTGTTATGACCTTGGGCAACTCTACGGTTTGGGTAACAGGGTTTCCTCTAGTTTGCAACAGCATGTAAACTGATAAGGCTAAGCCAAAGAAACCAATCGCCAAAAACGAGTAGGCGTTAAGGTCTTCAGTTTCCTGAATAAATATGGAATCCGCAGCCACATAAAGGGCACTTAACGACAAAATGAAAGCCACTAATATCATTATAAGAAGAAATGGCGAAATCTTTCGAACATTTTTAATTGTACCAGACATATCTTTTCACCTACTGTCCAATTCCTATTGTATTCCCGATTCCAGCGATAATCACGTTATCGCCTTTTTTGGTTCGCTCCAAAATCAAACGTTTAATTCGTTCAATCACATGGTCTGCGGCGTCAAAGATTTCTTTGCGCATAGGAGAAACTGCGTCTCCTAGGTCCTGTTTAACGATTACCGCGTTTAGTGGAATCTTGTGCTTAACTATGGACTCCTCAATCTTAAACGCTTCAACACCAGGTCCACCTATTGCAGCTCCGACACCCTCAGCAACTTCTCCGGGTTTTTCTCCTTCAAGCTTCAGAGCAGCATCAACCATAATTATGGTAGCAATTTTTCCTTTTTTCTCTTTTATGACCTGAACTATACCGTCACCAGGTTTGCCAACGTTTCCCCCAGGACCAGTAGCCTTTAACACGTAGGCTTTTCGTCCTTCGATAGGCACTTCGGCTACTACCACATCTCTTGCGATTTCTCGTATTTTATGCCCCTGCATCAGTTTAGCTGCAACCAAAGGTCCAGCGCCGTCTCCAATTGGTTGACCCACAGCAAAGGCTCGCAATGCATGAGAGTAAGCTTCTGCTTGTTGCATGATAAGAGGCAGAACCATCTGAATCTGCATGATAACATAGAGGCTCAAAGTTTTTTTACCAAGCAAGTAGAAGTGGCGAATAATTTTGTATATCATATGTAGCGCCATAGCTGCTTCCAGCGTGTTTTCTAGGTTGTTTAGTTGTGTGTCGTCAGCTTCAGGTGCCATCAGTTTTACTTCGTCTTTGAAGCGGGTATCTCTTACGTCAAGAATGTGCTCTAGTTTGGCCACTATTCCAGAGGGATCCATGCTTTGGGGAGGGATTGCGACATATTCCATGAAGTTGTCGATTCTGTCTGCAGGATCTTCAACTGGTTTTCCAACTTCTTTTATTGTTGCTAAAGAGATTTTCCTGCCATCATCTTTCATTAGTTTAAGGCGCCGCAGAGAACTTTCAACATCTCTGAGCATCACCATCATTTGGACTCGTTGACCATAGAACATGAAAACAACAAAGATACCTGTAAAAATTAACTGAAAAATTAATGAAATTATATTGTCTCCACCAGAAAATAATCCTGCAAGTTGGGGAATCATCAAATGTCACACAACTCAAAGACAACATAGCTAGTAATAAATTTTGAGTATTTCCAAGAACTGATTTGAAATACCAGTGTCAGTGCACCAAAAAGTTGTGGTACATAAAAAATAGTTTAAATGATTGCCAGCTTTCCCGGCTTCACGTGGCCGAAGACCACACTAGCACCGGAAACGGAGCGTGGTTTAACTGCTGAGTTCGGAATGGGATCAGGTGGGTCCCACACCCTATGGCCGGCAACCTTCCCTCATACAGCATTCTTGCTTTTTTAATGTTTCGCTTGTTGTTCAGG
>PIXS01000065.1 GCA_003096255.1 Candidatus Bathyarchaeum sp.
ATTGACGATAACGAACTTTGTGTATCTTTTATTTTTGTTCATTTTTTTCACCTAAACGTAAGACAACTGTGTGTTTAGGAATGATATTTAACGTTTGTCTAATTTTTGTGTCCTAAACAGTACAAAATAACGTGATTTACAGAAATAGAATTAAAATGTAAAAAAGGAAATTATGTCAGACACAAGAAATGATCAAATGGTGTATAATGTAATTTCCAAAGCAACTACATTTTTTCTATGACAATCTTTGTTCCGCGTTTGACCTTTGCGAAAAGTTCCAGATTCTTGGTTACCTTGCCGACGATGTTAACGGGGCTGTATGGCTGGGTTTCACCCCAAAAAATACAGAGAGCGGCTCCCATTGGCCAGTAAGCTAGAGTGCCTTTTTCTACTGTTGGTTTGGCTTTTTCGTTGCCCATTTTAACGGGAATATCAAAGTAGACTTCTTCTTGCCACAGAGCTGCTAGACCCTCTATCGGAAGAGCCCTAGCTATGGCGTCAGTAGTTCTCGGAGAAACTATACGAATTAATTCTCCTTCTGCGTTGCCGACACCCTCAATAACCAGTCTAATGGGAACACGAGAAACACTCATACTAATCACGTAACAACCTAATTGTCTCGGGCACCTATTATTTTTTTGTCAGTTTTTCTCTGTAAATCATGACTACCAAAGCTGCAGTCAAGAACAGGGGCAGAATTGTCCAAGATGGAAACTCTGGGACAGAATTCAAATCTTGTTCGACTATTATCGTGAAATTTTCTGTCTTAGCACCTATTCTTAGGACAAACGTACCTAGTTTGTCATGGAAGTACGTGGTTCCGCCTGTTGGTTGGTTCGCACCATACTGAGATGTGGCATGGAAAAAAGATTGATAATCGGTAGTTTGGTAAACGTAAAAACGGATACCACTCGTTGGCGGATCCTCGGGTCTTACTTCGTATTCCCATCTAATTCGCCAGTCACCATTGTTGCAAGTGAAAACTTCAGTATAATAGTCACTTTCAGTTATGTTTCCAGAAAATCTTTTCAGCTCTACCCAATTAACTGAAGACGAAGAAACAGAAGCTTGTGCTGATTCTGTGTTTTGTTCCACGATTATTGTGTAGCCCTCTAGGAAGTTAGTACTAATTTGCATGTAGAATATCCCAGCGTTATCATGAATGTAACGAATTCCACTTTGATTTCCAATTCCTGAGATGTCATCAACAATAGGTGTAGCTGATTCTTCTGGGTAGACAGTTACAGATAATGGATCTAATCCCATAAAGAGCACTGAAAGGGGATCATATTCCCACCTGATTCGCCAATCAACATGTTCACATGTGAAATAATCAGTTGTCGAACTAACACGCCCAGTAAATTTTGCTACTTCAACCCAGTTGCCAGATTCACCAGTATCAGGTTCCGAACAAAGACATGAATTTAGATTCAAAAGAAGCAGAGAAAATACTAATGTAAGAACTATTACATTTCTTCTCCCCATTAAAGGCACCAGTCATACAACCGTTAGTTGAATTAAAAGCTTTTTTGTCAATAAAATTTGACCAAAAACTCAACAGTCCAGTCAAGAAAGGTTGACTAGTGCAACTTTCCCCGAATATTGTTTGTATCATCGGACTAGGAAGTAAATCGGTTATTTTGGGGCGTAAACGTGAAATTATGCGTTTTTTTCTGCTGTTTTAATGTGAAAGTCTGGAATGGTGAATTAGTTAGTAAACTTTATATTCGAGTTGAAAGTTGCTGTAGCTAGAAATTTACTGAATATAAAGGAAGTGTTTGTATGGCATATTTAACTACGCAGGGTGGACAACCTGTTCTTATCCTTAAAGAAGGAACATCGCGCAAACGCGGAAAAGAAGCGCAAACAAACAACATCATGGCTGCAAAAGTCATCGCCGAAGTTTTGAGGACAACATTGGGACCTCGCGGCATGGACAAAATGCTCATTGACGGACTTGGCGACATAACAATAACCAACGACGGAGCATCAATACTTGACGAAATTGATGTTCAGCATCCAGCTGCAAAGATGATGGTGGAAGTAGCAAAGACCCAAGATGATATGGTGGGTGACGGAACCACAACATCCGTAATCTTAGCTGGAGAACTTCTGCGAAAAGCTGAGGAACTACTGACCCAGAATATTCACCCAACAATTATTGTACAGGGATACCGAAAAGCCGTTGACAAGGCAATCGAAGCCCTAGCCAAATTAGCAATAAAAGTTGACATCGATGACCGTGAAACCCTAAAGAAAGTCTCCATGACTTCAATGGGAAGCAAAGCTGTTGGTGACGCCCGAAGCCACCTGTCCGACATCACCATTGATGCCGTGAAGATGATAGCTGAAAAACGTGGCGACAAAACAATAGCTGACATCGACAACATTCAACGTGTGAAGAAAGAGGGAAAGAGCCTCCACGACACACAACTCATCAAAGGCATAATCGTCGACAAAGAAATCGTTAACGCAGGCATGCCAAAACGCATCGAAAAAGCAAAAATTGCCCTCCTAGACTCACCCCTAGAAGTAGAAAAAACCGAGTTCTCCGCAGAAATCCGAATACGAGACCCAACTCAAATGCAGGCATTCCTCGACAAAGAAGCAAGCATGCTCAAAGAGATGGTTGAAAAAGTCAAAAAATCAGGCGCAAACGTTCTCTTCTGCCAGAAAGGCATCGACGATATGGCTCAGCATTTCCTAGCAAAAGAAGGCGTTTTGGTTGCTCGCAGAGTTAAGCAATCAGATATGGAGAAGCTAGCCCGAGCCACTGGAGGAAAAGTCATCACCAAACTAGACGACATGAAAAGCTCAGACTTGGGCGAAGCAGGTATTGTAGAGGAACGAAAAGTCGGCGACGACAAAATGATCTTTGTAGAAAAATGCAAAGAACCCCGATCAGTCGCAATCCTCATCCGCGCTGGACTGGAACGAATGGTTGATGAAGCAGACAGAGCAATGAATGATGCACTGTCAGTAGTCGCTGACGTCGTCAAAGAAAACAAGATCGTTGCTGGCGGAGGCGCCACAGAAGCCGAAATCGCAAAAGTTCTTCGCAACTTCGCTAACAAGGTGGGCGGCAGGGAACAGCTTGCGATAGAAGCATTTGCTGATTCACTGGAGATAGTGCCTAAAACGTTGGCTGAAAACGCAGGTCTAGAATCTATAGACATTCTTGTTGGTTTGAGGGCAGCTCACGAAAAGAAGAACGGTCACTTGATGGGCGTCGACGTTTTCAAAGGCAAGATAGTTAACAGCTACGAGAGTGGAGTTGTTGAGCCTCTGAAAGTTAAGGAACAGGCAATGAAGTCAGCTGGAGAAGTTGCTTCCATGATCCTTAGAATCGACGATGTGATTGCCTCAACAAAACCGAAAGAAGGCGCTCCTCCAGGCGGAATGCCTCCAGGCTATTAGAGGCACACCATAATCTTTTTCCTTTTTTCTTTCTTTTTCTTTTTTAGTTTCTTACGTAACTTTGCATATAGGTGAAATGCTACTAGTAATTTATAGAATTGTACGTATCTTTTGTTTTGTAGAAAAGTTAATCTATTTTTCTTGCAAACAGTTGCTTGTTCAATAGACGATGAACTAAGTTCAACAAGGTACGCAGTTTAGGTCATACGCATTACGTTCAGTTTATGGTGAGATATAGTGACACAAAAGAGGAAGAAGTTTCTTACGTTGGGTGTCGATATTGGAGGCACCAAAATCAATGTAGGTCTAGTGGATGCTACTGGTCGCCTTTTGGCTGTTCACAGATCTCAGTTTCATGCCTCAAAAGAGCCGGAAAAGGTAATCGCCGACGTTGTAGATGGGGTAGAAGTTTGCCTCAGCAAAACGGGTCAAGAAGCGAAAGCTCTTGGAGTCGGCGTAGCCGCCCAAGTGGACAGGAAAGGGCTTGTACGTGGTTCTCAGAATTTGGGTTGGCGTAACGTTCCATTGAAGAAGATGCTGGAAAAGAAACTGGAATTGCCTGTGACAGTAATTAATGATGTTAACGCCGCTACAGTAGGCGAATGGCAATTCGGCTCAGGAAAAGGGGTAAAAGATTTGGCTGTTCTCTTTTTGGGCACTGGAGTAGGCGGCGGAATCATAACGGGCGGAAAGCTTCTGTCAGGCTGCAATAACAGCGGCGGAGAACTTGGTCACATAACCATTGTTTCTAATGGAAGAAAATGCCACTGCCCCGGCACGGGCTGCTTGGAAGCTTACGTAGGAGGCTGGGCAATAGCTGAACGAGCACAAGAGACTATTAGAACGCTGTCAATTGAAGGAAAGCGTTTGCTGACTATGGCAGGCAGAATCCAGCAAGTAACTGCAGTTACGGTTAGTCAAGCTTACCGTGAAGGCGATTTGCTGGCTCGGCTAGTTGTAGAGGAAACGGGACGATACTTGGCTGCTGGAGTGGTCAGCATCGTTAACGCCTTTAATCCGTGTCTTGTTGTTCTTGGAGGCGGGGTTATTGAAGGCATTCCTAATTTGATTCCTATGGTGGATGATATAGTCAGGAATAGTGCCCTAGAAACCAATGTTGAAAAACTGAAAATTATAAAGGCTGCGTTAGGTGGCAATGCTGGAGTGATTGGTGCAGCCGCTTTAGCTCGAGAGCTACTGGAATAAGAGTGAACGTTTTTCTGGCTCTCTTTGAAAGTGTGCTTTCTTGTGTTTCCAAGCAAAAGGTTAAAGTTCTTCCGTGCAGACGTTTGTTAGACGAGGAAGTCAAATGTCTGTCTCAGCTTATGTGTTGGTTACGTTAAATCCAGGCACAGAAAAAAACATACTCCAAAAAGTTACTCACTTCGACGAAGTTGTAAAAGTGAGCATGATGTATGGAGAATACGACGCCATCATCAAAGTATGTGCCCAAAATCTGGATCAACTAAACGCCTTCCTAACAGACAAATTGCGGGTGTTGCCTGACATATTCCAGACAGCCACACTGATAGTTGCTAAAACCCATATGAGCAAATGACTCAACAACAGTAACGCCATATCTTTTTTGAACAACAGCAGAGGCGTGCTATTAGCTAAACATCTGAATGATGCGAAGCAAAGTTAAGTTCTTAAGCTGGTCGAATTATAGAAAGAGTTTGCTGGGGCTTTGGAAAGTAAAAGGGGGAAAAATGAAAACCCACTCCTTAGTGGAGTGCAACCTTTCTAAAGCCCATTCAGCCTCCATTTCTAGACTTCACTTGTAATGTGGTTTACGTCCAAGTTGTGAAGAAAATGGGTTTGCTGAGGCTCATGCAAGGCTTATTATGGAGAATGGAAACATGCGAACCTGAATTATACCACTATTTGCTTCGGTACGCTTTATTTCCCATGCTTGAGCCTTTTCAGCCCCATTCTCTTCAACTTTTTTTACTCCCAAAAAAAGAAGGGAGGGAAATGGTTTGTCTTTTATTGCTTTTTGACGATTGCGTAAAGTCCGATGAGTAGACCGACGACAGCGATGGCGATGATGGCAAGGTCGATTGTGAGGTATGCAGGCATTTCTTGTGTATCTATCTCACTTGCTGTCTTCTGGGCAATTTCGTCAGCGCTTGGTCCTTGGTAGCCAGTAGCTTCGTCTATACCAAAGGTGGTTGTCGAGTAGGATGAGTAGTAGGCTTTGGAACCTTCAAATGTCGCAGTCACATGGTATTCACCGACAACGCCGGGAGTCCACATGTAACTAAAGGCGCCAGTATAGTCGGCTGTAACAGTAGCTTGGTGGTACTCGCCATTAGGATCTTCAATGATCAGAGTGACGTCGACACCTGCAAATTCAGCTGGACATTCTTGCTGCATATACACGTACTCCATCCATTCGCTCACGTACTCGTCAGCAATAGCAGGGACACCGTTGGGGAAACGTGCTGTCAGATCTGTTGATTTTGTACCAAAAGCCTCGTCAGTAACAGTGCCTCGTATGATTACTGATGAACCTTTTTGTGCTGCAGCAGCGGGTGCAGTAACTGTTGTTTTTGTTGCGGCTTTTCCAAAAGCGTATATTTGGTTGTCATAGCCATTCCATCCAACAATTATACCATCGGAGATGGCTAAATTGAAGAAGAATCCTGGAATACTCCATACTTCTTCACCGTTAGTGACGTCTATGCAGCGTAGTCTGTAGCCTTTCAGCAGAGGACTGTTTGGTGTGTGTTCATTTGTAGGAAGATAGAACTTTCCATCAGCGACAAATGCACACTCAAGGGATGGCCATGAACCGTAGGGGGTCATGAATTGGCTGCTTCCCTGAGAGTAAGTCCATTTGTGATCTCCAGTTTCAAGATCAAAAGCGACAACACAACCAGAGTAGCCGTAGGTGTAGAATGTTCCGTCAGCAATGATTGATTCCCAGTCATACATGGAGTAGCCTGTATTGGTGTAGGTTACCAATGGTTCTGTTGACCACAGTGCATCTCCATTAGTAAGGTCAAAGACGTGCCACTGTGTTGTCTCTTTTTCGAAGAAAGCGTATTTTCCTTCACTGACAGCTAATTTGATTCCTCCGAGACCTGGACCTATTTGTCCACTAAAGCCCCAGCCGTAGCCAGTTCTGTCTTCTCTCCAAAGTTCAGCACCAGTTTCTGCGTCATAACCAAGTTGCGTGAATGTAGGATTGGTAGTATCCATTGTTGCATCTATTTTTGCCTCTGCCAAGATTATACCGGCTTCAACGTCAACGGATGATAGACCTATGCTTCCACCTGCTACTTCAGGTAGAGAAACGTTCAACTGTATTCCATTGCTATATGGAGCAGTTGTTGGAGGTCTCCAAGATTGGGCGCTCCATTGGACAGCGTCAGGGTCTGAGAGTGCTTTTGTTGAGTTCCATACAGTTAGTCTGCCGCCAGAAATTGAGTAAACCAGTAGTTCGCCGTTAGGACCATAGTAGGGTGATAAACTGAAGCCAGCACCTTCGATGGTGCTTTTCAGGTTCCCTGAGAAGGCATCATACATCAGTAAGTTGCCGCCACTGATTCCCCATAGGTAAGCTTTTACACCGTGTCCGTTTGCTCCGTGATATGTGAATGTTTGTCCGCAGGTTATTGCTGGCATGTCTTCTTTTCGCCATATTTCTTCTCCAGTGCGCAAGTCAACACATATTACTCCCATGCTAGTGACTCCGAAACCGCCACTTGTGTAGAGGTTATAGTAGAGTTTTCCGCTGATGATTGTAGGTGAGTTGAATAGATGTTCGTAGGGTGGTGCAAGATAGTAATTTTCGCCCCAACCGGACTCTCCACCTACAACGCCTCCGAAGTCTAACTCTTGTGTCCATAGGATTTCAGCGCTTTCGGGTCCTAGGCTGTATTTAGCAAATTCTTTCGACTTGAGCCAATTTCCAGATATTGAATACCATCCACGGTTTTCTCCACTTATCGGGTTTGTCCAATATTCTTCTGGAAGTGGAGCCTCTGACGGCATTTCTACTGCTTCCTCCTGAACTGTGAGCGTCACTATTTCACTTTCACTTTGATCAAAATAGTAGGTACCTGGAGCTAGTGTATACATTCCACCAGAGGTTATTTCTACTGTTTGACCGTCAAAACTTGCTTGGAAAGTATAGTCGCCTATTTGGTCAGGATAATAAAGGAATGCTTGGCTACCCAAGCTGTTACTTTCAATATCTTCTCTGACATCGACGTCGCCATTAGGACAGGTTATTGTTACATCGAGAAGCCACCCGTAGTAGTCTGCACCAGCATTCTGGGGAGGAGAGCTGGCAAGCCAAAAGATGATTGTTGCTTCCTGATTAACCCCTATAGGATTAGGATTAGCAGTAATGAATGCGGCAGTTGGATAATGTACCTGTGAGTCCTGTGCCGAAACAGTTAATGTATTCAGTGCTAGTACCGAAAAAGTCAAGGTTATAACTAAAATTATTGTAGCTAGTTTTTTGTTTAACATTTTTTTTCTCCTTAAAGTTATGAAGGCTAAATTAAAGCAAAAGCATATTTAACATTTGTTATTTTTCACCATCAATAATGGAACAAATGTTATCTATTTCAGAGATCTTCTGTTAAAATATATGAACACACTCAAACATTGTAGAACATGATGTAGAAACCAAAAAAATCAAAAACACAGAAAAGACTGCTTTCTAGGGACAATGGACAAATCAACTTGAAAACAGTAAGAGTGTTTTTCACGCCTTTTCCTGTTAACCCACTACCTTAGGAACATTGAAGTGAGAATTTCTTCCTGCACTAACGTACTCTCCTCCAAGGTCACGCACAATAGACGCAATTTTAGCAAAATTATCAGAACCCAAAAACCTTCGCGGTTTCACAATAATGAACTTTCCGCCATCCTCAAAAAGCAACATGCCAGCAAGCTCTGAAGAAAATGCCTGTTTAACAGCATTGATGTCACGATTTTTCTCAGATGTCACAACAGAAGTCACAGGAGGAGCAGCTGTTCCAGTTACAGTTTTAAGGGATTTGGAGACTTCGGTGAGGTCTCCCGAAATTACCTTCAGGAGGCTGAGAAGCTCATCAACTTTTTGTGCCAACTCTTCTAGGTTCATTTTTTCTTCACTCATATCCCATAACCTCTGCCTTAGACTATTTTGTCATAAGTTACTCTTTTGTTTTGTCCCATCGCAGACAACGTTTAGAACATTAATTATGAAAGCGTATTTTGATAAAATGTAAAGAAATTCTCTAGTATCTGTTTCATCTTTTACCCTCAAACATTTCCTTCGTTTGGCTTGGACGTCAACGTTAGAGGTTAAGTATCTCTGTAACTCCTTTGAAGTATGCACGTAATTTTGGATTACTGGCTTTGAAGCGTTCTTGATTCAAGAATTCGTTGCAGATACAACCAAAACTTGTCTCCTTCTTAATGGTGCCCAATTTTTCGTAGCATTTATCAAAATTTTCGCAACACAAACAAAACTCTCTGTACATCTCGAACCCTAATGTGTTTTTGATTATCGAGGCAGTCCATTCTGGATGCCCCAGAAGGTAGTCATTGATTTCGGCGATAGAAACTTTTTGTTTAAAGTGGAGCCTTTTTAAATCTTCCATCCAACTCAAAAACTGTTTCCCCCCTTAGGGTTAAGGTAACGTTGAAAGAAAAAGGTTGTTGCGGCTTAGAGTTTCTGGCTGGTTAAAGAAACTAGAAAACAAGAAAGTTTAACATTAATCCTATTCACAGGTTTCTTAGAAATCAATAGGTTTCTTTTGATGCGTATTGATTTCTGCTGGTTCTACAGTCCTGAAGTTAATTAACGCATGTCCAAAGCGCTATATTGAGCGTTTGCTTTTTCCCAGTTTGTATCCCACTACAGCAACTACTATTATTATCCCAACAACAATTATTCCTAACAGAAGTTCTATCGGAATTGTGATTGATCCTGTATCATCAACCTGTTGAGGGTCTGTTGGTTCTTCAGGGTCTTCTGGCTCTTCGGGTTCTTCAGGTGAAGGATCGGTAGGCTCTTCAGGTGCTTCAGGGTCGGTTGGTTCTTCAGGGGTAGTTGGCTCTTCAGGGTCCGAAGGAATTTGTGAATCTAAACTCACAACTACTTGGTGGGTACTATGGGCATATGTAAAGTGTATTTGCCAGCTGTTACTTTCTTCCACTGATGTAAAACTTGTTTTTTCTCCATCAAGGTATACACTTAGATTTGAAACGTCGCTAATCAATGACTTGGGAATTACTACATCCGTATAACCTACCGTTCCTGAGGGTCCAGTAACACTAAATCCTAAATCGCCAGTTTCCGAGTCAAAAATAAGACCGGAAAGAGTCGAATTTGAAGTAACAGAGAAAACACTTTCTTCCTTGTATGGCGTCACGGCAAAGTTAACTAATGAATAAGTGCTCGAATAATTTGAATTTCCACCCCAAGTAGCATTAAGTAGAAATGTTCCTGTAACTGACGGCTTCCAAGACACTGAAAATTCTCCGTTTGCATCAGTATTGACAAATGATAAGACGTCCCATGTTTCACCACCAGTTACACTTACATAGATCAAAATTCCTGAACCAGGTATTGCAACGCCATCAGCTCTTAAATCTCCACTAATTTGAACATTAAAGTCTGAATATGTTGCATAACTTTCACATGAAACCGTTAAGTTTGCTGGAGGTAGTTGTACAGGAGGTTCCTCAGGCTCTTCAGGCTCTTCAGGTGAAATTTCTGTGAAAAAGGCTCCTACATCCCTATGTTCTACCATCTCCACGGAAATACTAGTGTGGTTACCCAAGTATTGCCCATCCAAAAACCAACCATCAAACAAATAACCATCATTAATTTGAACTGAAACTAAGATATCACTTCCATATTGGTAAAAAGAAGTCCCAGGAGGCGGATTTGTGAACCCACCTTCAGGGGGGTTCGTAGTGATTGTGAGATTCATTGCTTGTTGACTAAAAGCTGCCATTAACACATTATCATGAATCATTGTAACAGATATTGTCTCTAAATCATGTTGGTAAATCCCATTCAAGTACCAGCCATTGAATACATATCCAGTAGAGGGTAGAGCTTGAACTTGAACAGATAATCCATAATCAACTTTAACAATGCCTGGACGAGGTGAGGTTGTACCTCCATTATGATTGTTTACTTCAATTCTAAGATCATATTGTAGAGGATATTGTGCATTCACTTCAATCGAAGTATTTTGCAACATAACTCCAAACAGTAAGGTAAGAACCAATAGTGAAACGGAAAACGCTTTTACGCAATCTTTTTTCAATTGAAGTCCCCCGACCTAAATCAATTATATTAAATGATGTTCATATAACTTATTTATTTATCTGATATAACGCATAACTAGTGTGGTTGTTACTGTAACATCAACATAAAATATACAGTCACTTTACCACATATCTGCCTCATCTACACAGCATTGAAGGAAGAAATTCAATATTGTTTGAAGAGACACACAAAAAAAGACTGTTGCTTTTTTTGCTTGTTTTTGCGTTTGGATACAGATTATTATTGATGACGGGTAACATTTTCCCTCCAGGAGCAGATATAGGTCTTCATCAAAGTGTTGTTAACTCAATTTCAATAAGTAACTCAGATTTATTCATGAATTATTATCATATGGGAGGTGGCGTTTCAGCTACAAACCCGGGTTACCATTTTTTTATAGCAGTTATAGCAGACCTAACGGGACTAACAGATTTTCTTGTTCATTCAATAGTGGTCTCCCTTTTTTCAGCCATCACTGTTTTATCAATTTTTTTAATAGTCCAACATTCTTGGAATAATTCAGCAGCTTACATTGCAGCTTTTCTAGTGATTTTTTCTAGCGGAGACATTTCCATGTTGTGTTGGGGAGGATACCCGAACATTATGGCTTTGTTTCTGATGCCTGCAATTTTTTATTTCTACTTAAGAGTTGACAACTTTGATCTGAAGAAATATTTAGTAATAACTTCCATGCTGACAGCAGCTCTGTTTTTAACACATATTTTTAGTGCAATCATATTTGTCGCTATAACATTGATTATATTAGTCATCAATTTTGCTTTTGTACCTAAAACACGATCTTCACGACAAATTATTGCTTGGATTTTACCCTTATTTCTTGGTGCGTTTCTAGTTTCTCCTTATCTAGTTTCAGCAATCCCATTGTATTTTGGTTCTGAAAGTACAATTACAGGAACAGTTTTAGAAACAAAGCAGACAGTGCTTGCAACCCGATTAATTCCAATAGAATTTGTAATTTTTAGTGTAATACCCATTTTGTTGTTTTTGTTTTTTTCAAAATATCGCAAGAAGCATTTTCTCACTACATCCAGCAGTTTATTTGTTATCTGGATATTCCTTCCAGCAATTTTGACTCAAAGTCATCTTCTTGGGTTATACGTAGATTACGAACGGTTTCAATACTTCCTCTATTTCCCATTAATGATATGCACAGCATTAGCAATTGAAAGCGGATCTAGGACCATATCGAAGATAACGGTCCACTTTCTTGAATTGCTTAAACACAAAAAGAAAATACGGAAAACTCAAAATGAAAAAAACAGTAACTCGTTTTTCTCGCTTAAGAGTCTACATTTGATATTCGTTTTGTTGCTGTTGGGCCTTTCACTTTTTTATTTACCAATATTAACAGCACCAAATGAAGGTTTAGCGGAAGCAGATTTCTATCAAACAATGACATCCTCTAGATATGACGCAATACATTGGATAAAGGAGAATACTCCAGAAGACTCAGTTCTAATTGCAGATGCAGAATATGGTTGGTGGATTTCAGGATTTTCTGAAAGACCAGCATTGAGTGCAGTTAACCCACAGTTTCTAATACTTGCACACGAAATAGAACCCGCACAAATTGCCAAAAACATTTTACAATCTGATTACTTCATAGACAATGGCATTCTTCGAATAGAGCATTACAGATCACAACAAGCAAACAATTTTTTTGACCTGAAAGCTAACTTCAACGAGTTACTGGCTCCATACTCGTTTTTTTCAATAATCGATAAGCAAACAAATCTAATATACAGAAAGAATAACGTGATAGGTCATGTTCGCCTAGAGGATATACCTATAACTCACCTTAATGTTGAAAACGGATCGAATTGGGCGGAATTTAAGGTTACCACAGAAAATGAGCAAATGGTTTTTTCCGAATCTGTTACGGTTTATGAAGGAGTTAGATTTGCAAAGATAAAGATGTGTCTAGAGGCTAAAACAGGAGATTTGTCTTTTAATTGGCTGCACGTTCCTTTCGCATCACAAGGCAAGCCAACGCAAATTAACAACAGTATTGGTTTTGTTGACTCAAGCATCAACGTGATTAATCAAATTATTTTCCCAATTAATGGAGAACTAA
>PIXS01000066.1 GCA_003096255.1 Candidatus Bathyarchaeum sp.
AGAATTGTGTTAGCTCCAAAACCGCCTCCAGAAAATGGTGACCTGTACATATCTGCCCAATAAAGGGCGTATAAGCTTCCCATTATGAAACCTGATGCTCCTCCTGCCCACTTGTTCCAAACTAGGCCCAGCAACAAGGGAATTGCAACCATCACAAGTAACTCTTCAAGCTCCATGATAATGCCCGTTACTGCACCGAATCCGCCATCACCAACAAGAGTATCCAACTGTGAAACGCCGACAATCAACAAAACCACAACAAGGGGAGCAATCATTCCATAAATTATGTCGTTACGAGTCCAATCTCTCCATCCCAAATCCATTAACGGTCACCCCAACCTCATCAATATTACATTTTGGTTAAATATTCAAAGCAATCTAGATTTAACACTTTTTGCAAAAAATAGAAAACGTCTGAATAAATTCAATCTGCAGTAAGAAGTTTCTGCTCGCTCGTTCCTTCCTTCGCCTTGGTTTCGGGTCGAGTTGGCTAGAATGAATTAAGCGTTTGTGAAGTTTTTGATGCTGACTCTGGCATTTGTGGTTGTAAAAATTGATCTAACTAACCACAAAAGTTTATAACAGTGTTATACTTATATTATGTGTACATGTATTTTGGAGGGAAGAAATTTGGCGGAAAAAAAGTCAATTTTGTATGTTCAGACTAGCGATGACCCTGAGCGACAATATTCTCCTCTTGTGCTAGCGCAGACTGCGAAAGCAATGGGCATTGATGCAAAAGTGTATTACCTTGGTCAAGGATTAAAAGTGCTACTTCCAGGAACAGCTGAAAAAATAAAATTGGGATCTTTTCCTAGTGTGAAGGAGATGATTGAAAAAACTCTGTCATTAGGTATTGAAATCCTAGTTTGTGAAGCATCAAAACAAATGTTTGGTTGGGAAAAAGTAGATTTGCTCCCGGGACTAAAAATAGTTGGTGCAGCAACTCTGAATGACCTCGCTTTAGAATCTGATAGAACAATGTGGTTCTAAACAACAATCAACTTCCTATTTTCCAATTCTTGAGTGGTGGTTTAATGGGCACAAAAACTAACGTAATTTACAATTGTAAAAAATGTGGTTCCAAAGGAGTTTTGGCTGAAAGAGTTGATTCATATAACTTCAACAAACTTAAGATTCTGCCTTGTGGATGTTCAGCAGACAACGGCAAATTTCAGCTTCTTCATCCACTGTAAAAATTTGTGCGGGCGGATTTTTTGCTCTAGCAATGGACTCTGACGGCAACCAACTTGGGCTGCTATAGTCTGAAATGACCTGAAAATTTTGCATCTGCCGTATTTTTTGAGAGAATAATTGTCCTAATCGAACAGAGGAGGTGAAGGTATGGTAAGAAAAAGGGAGACAAATATGAATGCAAAGAATGTGGACTAGTGATTGTGGTTGAGGACGCTTGTGGATGTTCTTCATGTGATTTGATATGTTGTGAAGCCCCGATGAAAGAAGTCAAATAGAAAAAATTACCGAAAACAAAGGCGGGTTCAAATCCCGCCCCGTATACCCTACTGTTTTTTCTTGGTCGGAGTCAGATGCAAAAACTTTTATCTCTTTGTAAATATGGGTCATCAGGGAATGAAAATGACTTTTGAGTCAAGTAAGAATCTGAGTGCTGTTGGTGCTTTACTGCTGGTTATCGGTGCTGTCGCAGGTGCAGCTTGGTCTTTTTCAGGTTTGCTGTCATTAATTGGTCTAATTCTGCTGCTTGTTGGATTAAAGGGGCTAGCGACTCACTACAAAGAAGACGGAATATTCAACAACGCCCTTTATTCAGTGATTATTGCCATAGTTGGATGTGTGGTTGGCGTAGGAGTCATAGCGGCTTCAGCTGTTTCAGCTTTGGCTGAACTTGACATCGACTGGGCTAGCATAGAAGATTGGGCCAATGTTGGACCTGATGTAGCAAATGTTTTCATGGATTTCGACTTCAGTGCAATAGCAGCTCTGTTAGGTGCATTGCTGATTGGTCTAGTAATCTTCTATGTTGTAACAATCATTGCGATGTTCTTCTTCAGAAAGTCAATGAATCAATTGTCTGCAAAGTCTGGAGTTAGCCTGTTTAGCACGGCAGGATTGTTGATGCTAATAGGTGCAATCATACCCGTCATAGGGTTGTTACTAATTTGGATAGGAGCTATACTTGTAACAGTGGCATTCTTCCAAATGAAAGAAGACACGACATCATAGACCACACAACCTACAGCTGGTACAGAAACCCTAAAACCGCCTTCTTTTTTTTTTAAAAAAAAGTGTAGGCACAAAGAAAATCATCAGTGTTCTCAGAAAAAAGGGGGTTGGGGTGTGGTTAGATGTTCTTTTTTATTTCGCGCGCGCGGCTTAGCATGATGAGTCCTATGATGATTGCGGGGATTCCGAAGACTATGGCAGTCCAGACCATTATTGTAATCATCGAGTTTACTACGTAATCTAGCGTAAAGCTTCCGATGGCAACTTCCCAGTTTCCGTCAATGTAAACTTTGAGGCAGAAGGCAACAAAGAATAGGAAAGATATTCCGCTTCCGCCCTGTTCTGTTTTTGTGCCTTTCCCAAAGAACTTGTATTCTTCCCGTTCTTCATCAGGTATCCGTTTCCACCACAAGTATCCTAGAATCGCTACAACTGCCACAGGAATTCCTATGATAATAAGCTCCCACAATGCCAAATGCAGCATAAAGGTAATCATGTGTGACATTGACCACTGTCCCAAAGCCGTGGGCACCATTTCAGTTGCTTGGGCTTCTCCAACGAACCACTGAAAGACTAGAACTGTGCCGACTACTGCAGCAACGGCGGCTACTATCCAAAACGCTAGCATGTTCCAATGACTTCTCACGAACTTCTTCCAAGACTTATCGTCTGTTTCACATTCTCCCATTCATTTTTTCTCTCCTTAAATCAATTCCACGATAGTTTTGGTGTATACTCTGTGTATATAATTATTTGCACCGCCAGTAAATTCGAAAAATTTGCCGCATTTCAGCTAACAAAACAAGCAAAAGAGTCTTCATAGTAGGAGCCTAATAGAGGTACATTGTTGAAAACAGTATTTTTTCAGAAAAACAGCAGAAGAACAGACCGAATTTTTAGAGGAGCCAACCGAAAAAGAGCCGATACAGCCTGTGCTCAAGAATTGTCAAGGTTTTGGCTCTCCCAAAGACCCGGAAATAGTTCTTTCCCATAGCCTCAATCATGTCCCCAATATCATACCGCGGAAACAAGCAAGAAGAGATAATGAGTCGTCCCCACTCGCCCCGTTTTAGCTCATGAAGCATCTTAGTGCCTTTACCTGTCTCAACCTCAAAGTAGTAAGC
Source organism: Candidatus Bathyarchaeum sp. (assembly GCA_003096255.1). Next base: position 3,327 of record PIXS01000066.1, read on the forward strand.
ATCATAGTTCGGAGAAACATAGGGCAAATCATCCAGCTGCTGAGCAAAGGCTCCCTCCGTGGCGCTGTACATCTCAACTATCGGAACCTCACCAAACTGTTTCCTGAGAACAGGACCATACTTGAACTGAATCTTCGGAACGCTAGTGCAAACAAGGACCTTAAAATTCCACAACTCTTTAGGCAGTTTTCCATGCTTCCGTTGAACGTACCTAGCAAAAGAAGTTATCACAGGCGTTACCCCAATAGCCGCAACCACAGGCTGATCTAACGCAGACTGGTAAACTAGCTCAAACCTTTTCTCCCAATCGGATCGGGTAATGCCCGAACCCAACGCGTCTATCTCCTCCTGTCTAGGCAACAGGCTAACCTCGTTTAGCATCGGATTGAGTTTCGCGTAGGTTCCTGAACTATAACCATACGTAATTTTTTGCCCGCCAGCGTCTAGGGTGGTTACTGTTGACGGAAAATTGAGGTTCAGTATCTTTCCTGCCAAAACATCCATGCTGCCCTGCCTGAGGGCATAGTTTGTTATTGCCCGTGCCCCACACCAAAAAATCTGTTCAATATGGCTTTTGGTGACTGGAATAACCTTGGACTTGCCTGTGGAGCCACGAGTCATCACCCAACACAACGGAGCCTCAGGCAGAATAACAGAATAGTTCCCAGCTTTCACCTCATCAAGATGTGGACGCAGACCCTCATAGTTGATTGTTTGAAAGCTTTCCCGAAACATTGAGCCATTTCTGATTTCTTCTGCGTCGCGGCTTTTTCCGTAGTCTGTTTTGGCGTAGCCTCTAAGCAGTTTCTCTAGAATCGTTTGCTGTGACTCAGCAGGGCTCTTTAAGGCTTCATGCCACGGCTCAACGATATGTTTCAGGATGTCTACGCCACTCATTGCTGTCCATCAACCAACAATAGCACAGGTTACGTTGAATTCAAAGGGCACTGTTTTTTGGCATGTTTATGGTCGCGGATTCTTTCCTCTAGCCATAACTGCGCCTGCTGCCACGCCGAGTATAACGATGGCGCCGATTACAATTAGAATGAATGGCCAGATGGAACTTACGTTAATGAAGCCAGACACTGCAAGATAGGAAAGGAAGCCAAACAAAATCAGTATAACTCCGCCAACTAATGGACCTAAAATGCTGTACTCTTGTTTCTCATACTTTTCATGTTGCTGGTCTTTTTCCATTTTTTCCTCTTTTTCTTGTTTCTCTTGCTTTTCCTGTTTCTCAGCCTTTTCGTTTCTATGATGTTCAGGCGGCATAGGTGGTCTAGGAGCTGTAGCCTTTAGAGAGGCGCCGCATTTGGGACAAAATGAATTTTCTTCAGTTACTTCTGAGCCACACTTATGACAATATGGCATAATTTTCACCTTCACACAAGACTAGTTCCTTATTATCATAATGATGAGTATTTAAAACATGCACCCACAAATTCATAGAGAAGTATTATAAGCGGATCGGTAAGAAAGCAATACTGAGGTGGATTGTTTGAACGAAAACAATGATGTCCCCCCAAAGTACCAAGAGGGGCTATTCACCGCAATTTCTGTTGGTTTTGGTCTACTTCTTGTGGGAACCCTTTTTATAATCACACCTAACCTGTTTGGCAAGATTGTGGACTTTTTCAAAGACTTTGGAATAGTTTATGTCCCAAACACCGACATAATATTTCTTGCCCCCGAATCTCCAAGTCTCCATTCAGTAATCTATCAAGCTGCTGGACAATTCAGCATAGCCTTGACCATATTCCAAGTCGTAATCTTGGCACTACGCTTCATCATTCCCTCATCGTTAAGCAAAAAATCAGAAAGCGTTAGCAGCCTAGTTTACTGGGCAGGAGCAAGCTTCCTCATCCAATCATTCCTAATTGACAACGCCCCTGTCTCCCTCACTGACTGGTTCCAATTCTGGCCACTAATAATAGTGCTCGCTGGCGTCTCATTACTCGCAAGGGCAGCCTTTATGGCAGTTTCTCGAATCCAGCAATAACTGGTTATCTTTTCCAAACAGCTGTGTCATTGGCAGAAACTACTGTCGTGTTGGCCATTCGGTCAGTGTATTTTTGGCGAAGTTCTGTTGACGTAATCAAGCCGCCAATCACGTCCAAAAGCAACAGGACCTGATGGATTTTGGATATGTTTCTTATGAAAGATTTCTCGAAGCTTGGTCTTCCGCCCGTTTTTGTAACAACTTTGAGACCCATCATGTTCTTCCCGAAGGTGGCACCATACATTGTTTCCGCTACAGGGAAATAGAGAATGTAAAGTAGACCCATGGCGAAGGGGAAACCGAAGATATCGAATAATGAAAAGGGATTCGCTATGAATAATGGAAACAGTGTGATTCCAAGCAAAACTGCAGCTACGACACCCACGATTACGGAGTCGATGATGTATGCGATTAGCCGCTTTATCCAGTGTTCCTGCAGGTCGGCGTCGGTTTCGAACCGTCCAACAACAGTTTCTGCTCTAGCCTCAATCTTTACAGCAGCCCCACATTTTGTACAGAATTTCGAGTCGTCAGGAAGTTTTTCTCCACACTTCGAGCAGTACATCTTTAACATCAACTGAAGAACTTCAACAATGTTCTTGTTTATTAAACGTTTCCAGCCCCAAGCGAATTCCAACAGCTAACAATAAGCGAAGCCTACTTGGTTCCAGCGCAAAGGTACCGTTTTTTCTGAAGTTCCAGCGGGCATCCGCCCCCACAAACCTGCAATTGCGGGCACTCCTTGCATTTTGGCTCCACAT
>PIXS01000067.1 GCA_003096255.1 Candidatus Bathyarchaeum sp.
AAATATCGCCTTTCAGTTAAGAACTGCTCAGTCAATGCGATGTTTCGGTTATCTAAGTTAAAACTCCAAATTCTGGTTTAGTAAAAAAGGAAAACTTGGAGGTCAGCGCATAAACGCTAACCGTCATAATTATGTGTGTTAGTTTTCTGTTAGTACGCAGTCGTCGTATTCTTTTTCAAGCTTGTTCTTGTGACCCAACTCTTCCTGCGCCAGCATAGAGAACACTTCGCCCATCTTTGTGCCTTTGAGTCCCATAGCCAACGTCCGGTAGTAGTCGTAGCTGGTTTTTTCTCGTTTCGCCGCATACACAAGTATAGCCTCATAATCTGCATCCTTAGACAAAGGAGTGTCATCCATCATGTCAACGATCTTTAGGTCCTGAACTGCGCCGCTGTGGGAGCCCAGTTCTGAAATCTTGGTTGGGTCATTCATTATCGCTTCAAGCTTGTTTTTGTGTCCCTTTTCTTCAGCCACCAACTGTTTAAGGAAAACTTTAGATGATGGATATTTGGCATTTTCTAACGCCATGCTGTAAAGGGCAATGGATTGTTCTTCAACCTTCACTGCTGCTTCAATAATTGATTTCCAATTCATTTCCGACAATGATAACGCCTCTCAGAAGCTTTTTGTGGTCACTTTTGGAAAATAAAGGTTTCGAACAAACATCCAAGCAGCAGCCTACACAAGACTACGATGCTTACTTTCCGTGACGCTCAAAATACGCTTCAACTGTTGGATAGCGCGACCTCACTTTTTCCATGCCTTTTTTAGCGTTGATGTTACGTAGCAGCACACAAACATCTTTTACGTTGCTGAAACTTTCGGTTGTGCCATCTGGACGCTTCCGGGTAACCTTGATGCAGTCGTCCACCATGCAGTTGGCTACGCACGCGGTGCAATGAATGCACAAGTCTTCTATGATGCCGATTTCTCCAGCTTTCCAGTACAGTGCATTGGTGGGGCAGGCTTTTAGACACAAATTGCATTCTAGTCCCCTGCAGGTTCTCATGTTAATGCTGATGCTTCCCTCTTCGAAGCGATCTTTGATGCCCATCGGCTCCAGAAGCTCAGCCCTGCGGCTCTTAGGTTTCTTTTTTTCTTTAGGTTCAGGAGGTTCTTCAGAGAGAAGATCAAAAATGTTCACGCTCTGTTCATCATCTTTGGGGGGCATTCCAGATCTTCTCCGCTCACGCTTCTTGTATTCAGAGTGCATTCTTCCTACAAAATGTTACCTATTTATTTCGGATATTACCTCAGAAAGCCAGAGCACAAAACGTTACCCGTGATGCAAAGTGGCTGGCAGATACAAGGCTGTTGCAGTCAAATCCAGATACTGGAAGCCCAGAGACGATTACATCAAGCAGCTAATCCAAGCCATAAAAAACATAGTAGAAAACGGCGACTTTGTAACAGTCTCAGAAAAGGCAGTCTCCACGGCACTAGGCAACATAATTGACGAAAAAACAGTTAAACCAAGCAGTCTTGCACGGTTCATAGCCAAATACTGGATGCAGCTTGTTTGGCCTTACGTTCTGGGACCTGTATGTCACTTGAGACAGAAAACCGTAGATTATCTTCGTTCATACCCTGCTGAAGAGGGGAGCCTCCACAAGCAGTTAGCCTTACAACAGGGCGGTTTTTTGCAGGCTCTTATGCACGGGTCAGAGGCAGGAATTGACGGAAGCAACCTTCCCCACTCATATGTTAGCCTTCCTTTAGAAAACGGGGAAGATGTCGCCAATGAACTGCGGGAGCGAATAGAGGCTGAGCTTGGAAAAAGTGTAACCGTTGTGGTTGTGGACACCGACAAAACATACTCATGGAGGGGATTCCATTTTACGCCGCGCCCAAAACCCATAAAAGGGATACATTCTGTTGGTGGCGTCCTAGCTTACGTGGCTGGCAGGTCACTTAAACTGAAGAAAAGAGCCACGCCCATAGCAGTTTCTGGACAGGAAATAACAACAGAGGAGGCAATTGAGGTTGCCAAGATAGCGAACAGAACACGGGGCATTGGGGCGGGCAGAACTGTTTGGGACATGGCTAAAACCTTCAATGTTGACTTGACTGACGTAACGTGGAGAATGCTGAGCACCGTGAAACATCTCCCCATAGTGATTATAAGACCCAAAACGCAAATGAATAAGTAAGCTAATTCACATGTGCAGGAGCCAAGAAAAATGGACCATACAGCTAATCAGATGCACACTTTCTTTGAACCAAAAGGGGTTGCGATTATAGGTGCCTCCCGCAGAAGCATGAAGGCAGGGCACGTCATATTCAAAAACTTTGTCATAAACAAGCAAAGAGGACTCTTCAACGCAAAACTGTACCCTGTTAACCCCAGCGAAAAAACCATCCAAGGCTTCGCATGTTATCCGTCAATTCTGGACATAAAAGACGAGGTTGACTTGGCAGTTATAGTTGTTCCAGCCAAATTTGTTCCAGACGTTATGCGGGAAGTCGCAGAAAAGGGAGTAAAATCTGCTGTAATAATCACTTCTGGCTTCAGCGAAGTTGGAAACCATGAACTAGAAAAAGAAGTAACATTGATCGCAAAAAATGCTGGAATCAGAGTTCTTGGTCCAAATTGTCTCGGAGTTTATGATTCCAAAACTGGCGTAGATATGCTATTTCTACCTGAAACAAAAACACTAACCACAGGAGATGAAGTTGTAGCTACGCCTCGACCAATGGAGGGCCCCACAGCCATAGTTACGCAGAGTGGTGCTTTCGGTGCTGCCGCCTTGGATTATCTTTCTGGTAAACAGATGGGAGTAAGCAAGTTTGTAAGCTTCGGCAACAAAGCAGATATAACAGCATCAGAAATGCTTAGTTTCCTTTTGGACGACGAAAGAACTCAAGTTATTCTTTTCTATGCTGAAAGTATAGACAATGGAAGAGAGTTTATGGAAGTTGCTCGAAAAGTTACTCCAAAGAAACCAATTATTGCTTTGAAGGTGGGGCGCTCAGAGGCGGGAGCACGAGCTGCCGCATCTCACACAGGATCAATTGCTGGTTCTGACGAAATATATTCCAGTGCCTTCAAGCAGGTGGGAGTTCTTAGGGCTGGTGACCTGGAAGAATTTTTTGACATGGGTAAAGCTTTAGCTTTTCAGGCTCCAGTTGCCGGTAACAATGTGGCAA
>PIXS01000068.1 GCA_003096255.1 Candidatus Bathyarchaeum sp.
AAGATTAAAGGCTGCTAGCACCGCATCTCTTAGAAACTTGACACTCACGTCAGCTATGCCGTCCTTGTCAAAGTCGCCTGTGCCCACGGCAGCGTCTGGGTCGACACTAAAAACTGCGCCATTCACTTCAACTATGATTGTCTCTGGAACAATTTCGGTTACATCATAATTTGCTGAAGGTTCGATGTATGTTGTTATCCATTTTCCAAAGCTACTAAGAACTAATGTTTCCGGAGTAAAGGTGGCTGATGGAGTAAAGCGTATCTTGTTGCCTGGTTCAATAACAAACTCTTCGCCAAATGCCAGAGCAGTAACAGTGTTTTCTCCAGTATTTGCTATCTCAAGTGTTGAAGGCTCGAAAACTATTTCATCACCAACGACTAGTGTCGTCAGAAGTTTACTGTTGTCATACATGAGAAACTCCGCGTCAACGGTGCCCTTTTCTACTTTTACGTGTTCACTGCCGTAAGTGAGAACCATGCCAGCACCCGCCTCGAGAGTGAAGTTTCCATACGAAAGAATCCACAACAATTCAGGTATCTCAGAAGGCTCAACCGTGATTCGTATTCCGTAAGGTGCTGGTTCGTCTTTGATTATAGCAGTTTGACCCTGTCTAATCACTCCACAATATAGTCCACCATCCTCTTTCAGCAAATCACCGAACAAAAACGAATAGTCTAGTGGCTGCATGTCAATATCGTTGTAGATTCCGTCGTCATCTAAATCTGGGACACCCATTTCCATTGATGGAAAATTGTCTTGGTTGACTCCATCTATCACGTATGGGTTGTCTCCGATTCCGTCATTGTTTTCGTCTATGCCCGCGTAGTCGCCCCAGTAATTTCCACTAACGCCGTTATCCCACGTAACAACACTGTTGGAAAGAACGTTGACAGAAAAGTTTTGGTTCACAAAATCGTTATTGTAAACAACGTTGCCTGTTCCCCCTATTTCTAGCCCAACAATCGTGTTTATGATGGTGTTGCCTGTGATGCTGTTGCCGTCACCGTGAATTGTTACTCCAGTGTAAACCCAATCACCTTGAATTGGATAAATTCGCCAATCTCTATCTCCTACGACAATATTGTTTTCAATTCTGGTGTTTACGCTATTTCCTTCAAAAACAATCTCTGTTACAGTAAAACCTTTGATGACAACATCAGAGACATCTGAAGCCGAAATGCTGGTAACACTGGTTGTTCTTCTGTCTGCTCCTTGTAAGGTTATGCCGCTCTTGGATATGACGACATTTTCGTTGTATGTTCCTGGGTTTACTGTTATGGTGTCGCCGAAATTGGCTGAGTCTACTGCTTCTTGTATTGATGTAAAGTCTCCATTGCCATATTTGTCAACAATTAATGTATCTGCTGCCATTGTTGATTGAACATCTATTGAAGCTGCAAAAGATATTATCGATAAAGTTATAATTAATACACAAACTATGGCTTTGACACTCATTTTTCTAACCTCTCCTTGTTGGGTACTGACAGAATATAAAAGCTTTGTTCCGTTTACTGAATGTAATGATTCATGTTTCTGCCCTACAATAAGTGTATTTTTATTCATTTCATACATTGAATAGAGAATCAACTACCAAACAATGACTCCCAATGTTTATTTGATGTTTCCAGTTTCTCTCAAAAGCATGACAGAAAGAATGAATGAGCAAGGGATTAAGAAAACAGGCGAACAAAAACGGTTAGGGGTTTCAAGTCATCAAAACAATTGTTTGCAAAACATCTAAATCTTACAGACAAACTTAACGTAACAGAGAGATGTCCGCCGAAAACCCGAGCCAAGTCCGTATAGGACTAGAGGTTCATGTCCAGTTTACTAGCCTAGAAACTAAACTCTTCTGTGGCTGCAGCTCAGACTACAAGGGCAAAGACCCCAACACCCTAACTTGCCCAGTCTGCTTGGGCATACCAGGTTCGCTTCCTGTCCTCAACGAAACAGCCGTAGAATACGCTGTAATGGCTGCACTGGCACTCAACTGCAAGGTCTCGGAGCGGATGTTCTTCTTCAGAAAAAACTACTACTACCCAGACATGCCCAAAAACTTCCAAATTTCCCAGTACGACAAAGCTGGAGGCGTACCCCTTGCCGTGAACGGCTTCCTAGACATAGACATAGGCAAAAACCAAAAGAAAAAAATCAGAATCGGCAGAGTTCACCTAGAGGAAGACCCAGGACGGCTCGTTCATCAGGGCGCCATAGACACCTCCCCCTACACGCTGGTTGACTATAACCGCGCAGGAATCACTCTTCTGGAAGTTGTTACAGAGCCTGACCTTGACTCTCCTAAAGAGGCAAGAGTTTTCCTCCAGAAACTAAGGTCAATCTTCGAGCACTTAGGCATATTCTCTGGCAGACTAGAAGGGTCTATGCGCTGCGATGCCAACATCTCCATCACTGGAGGAACCCGCGTCGAAGTCAAGAACATTTCATCTTTCAAAGAAGTGGAACGTGCTCTGGGTTTCGAGATTATGCGCCAAAAAAACTTGGTCAAGAAGGGTCTTGCTGTCAAGCTTGAAACCAGACACTGGGACGAAACCCGCAGAGTAACAGTCTCTCTGCGAACCAAAGAGGAAGAGCACGACTACCGATATTTTCCTGAACCAGACCTTGTTCCCGTAGTCGTCACAGACAAGTTCATAACAGAAGCAAAAGACAGGATGCCTGAGCTGCCCGATGCCCGAATCAACCGCTTTGTTGAAAACTATAGTTTGCCCAGATACGACGCAGAAGTTCTGGTAAGCGACAAAGCCCTAGCCGACTTCTTCGAAAAAAGCGTACAATTGTATAATCGACCTAAGGAAGTCAGCAACTGGATGATGAGCGACCTTTTACGCAACCTCTACGAAAACAACCTTGAGCTCACAGAATCCAAAATCTCCCCAGAACACCTAGTTGAAATGATAAAACTGATCGAGAAGGGCGTCATAAGCGGCAAAATCGGCAAAAAAATCCTCCCCGAAATGGTCCTAACAGGAAAACATCCTTCACACATCATAGACGAAAAAGGCTTAACAAAAATTGGCTCCAGAAACGACCTAGAAGACGCCGTAGAAAAAGTCTTCGCAGACAACCCAAAGTGTGTGCAGGATGCGTTAACTGACGAGGGCGCTGTCCACTTTCTGGTGGGACAACTCATGAGGGCAACACGGGGCAAAGCAGACCCCAAACTAGCCAACCAGATGATCCACGAAAAACTGCAAACCGTAAAAGCCAAAGAAAACAGCTAAAAACACTTAGTCCTTTTCTTCGGTTTCTGCCTCGATTATGTTTGTCAAAATTTTGTAGAGAGCAAGGGCTGTTCCTCTTTCTGCTCCAAAGCCAGTTGTTGCCCCTAGGAGGCAGATGCCTTTCCATCCCCGCTTCTTGGCTAGTCCAAGCAGTAATCCTGTTGCACCTATGATTCTGCCTTCTCCATAAATTTGGGTTCCTTTATCCAGATGCTTCTTGACAAGCTTCCCAGAGGTGGCGGATATGTAGATGTCGTTTCCGGGCTTTGATGTGACTACTCCGCCCATGGTTACTATAAATCGTGTTCCGTATTTTCCTGCAAAATCTAGGATTTCGTCGCATATGTCATAGTGAGCTATTGTATCCTCTAATGAAGGCTGCGACTCTCCAGTCAGGATAATGTAATCATGTTTTTCGGTTTTGGCTGCATAGAACCTGTAACGGGGTGGATTGCATGTCCCATCCTTGCTAACGGCAACGTAGTCCTGAAAGTACGGCGAATATAATTCAGCGAAAACTTTGGCGCCAGTAGACTCTATCATGTGTCTTGCCGCAAGCAATCCCACGTTTCCTAAACCTGTTAAACCCTCTACAAAAATCGGGTCTTTCAGCTGCGGCTCAAAGATTTGGCGGAATATCGGTTTGTCCATTGACTTCACCCAACAGTTAGTAGAACAGCCAGACTATAGTTCTTTCGCCCTCATGTGATTGACGGCTTCTGTTTTCCGTAATCAGTGTTCTGTTCGAAAGTGTATGCTGCCTGCAACGTCAAGTCTTCCCTGAGGTGTGGAGCCATAATCTGCATTCCAATCGGAAGACCATCAGTGAAGCCACATGGAACAGATATGGCAGGTAACCCAGCTAGGTTCGCTGACACAGTGTCCACGTCACTCATGTAAAGAGCTAAGGGGTCTGCAATTTTTTCTCCAAGCTTGAAGGGCGGAAAAGGCATAGTCGGACCAACAAGAACATCAAACTTTTTGAAGGCAGTTTCAAAATCGTTTCGAATCAGGGTTCGAACCTTAAGGGCTTTCAAGTAATATTTGCTGTAATATCCCGCTGAGAGGGCATATGTTCCAAGCATTATTCGCCGCCTCACCTCGGCTCCGAATCCTGCTCGCCTGTTTCGTGAATAAACGGTTGCCCAGTCTCCATCATCCTTGTCTGCTCGGTAGCCGTACCGTAATCCATCATATCTTGCAAGGTTTGAGCTGGCTTCAGACATGGCAACAATATAGTAGGCTGCAAGGGACTGCTCAAGAGTAGGCAACGACGTCTCTTCATACGTTGCTCCCAATTCCTCAAGCTTGTGAATGCCGCTCCAGACCTGCTTTTTGACAGCTTCACTTGTTCCTTCGCCAAAGAATTCTTTGGGCACGCCAATCTTGAAGCCCTCAACATCTTCTTTTAGGCATTCTGTGTAATCTTTCTGCGACACCTCAACGGATGTGCCATCTTTAGAGTCGTGACCTGCAATAACTGAGAGAAACAGGGCACAGTCATAAACGTCCTTTGCCATGGGACCAATCTGCTCAAGACTATTCGCGTAAGCAATCAACCCATAACGGCTAACAAGCCCATAAGTTGGTTTCAAACCCACAACAGAACAGTAGCTGGCAGGGCAACGGATAGAGCCGCCTGTGTCAGTTCCCAAAGCTAAGACTGCCTCGTCGGTGGCAATGCATGCTGCGCTTCCTCCTGAGGAGCCGCCTGGAACCCGCGTTGTGTCCCATGGGTTGCGGGTTGGACCGAAGTGGCTGGTTTCTGTGGAGGAGCCCATGGCGAATTCGTCCATGTTGGTTTTGCCGATGATTATGCCGTCTTCTTGTTTGATTCGGGTGATGACTTCCGCGTCGTAGGGGGGAACAAAATCTTTGAGCATCCGCGAAGAACAGGTTGTGGCTATTCCTTCTGTGCAGATGGCGTCTTTGATTGCG
>PIXS01000069.1 GCA_003096255.1 Candidatus Bathyarchaeum sp.
GGTATTCCGATGGAATACATCTATGCAATTGTTGCTGTAATCGCTATTGTGATAGTCTTAGTTGTTGTCTACATGGTGATGAAAAAGCGCAAATAAGCGCTCACCCCCCCTTTCTTTTTTTTAAAAAAAAAACAACAAAAAAGGTCGTTAATAGAATGGAGTACCAAAAAGGCTTTGAGGAGACCCGCGCCTTGCGTAGTCATGAGGGTTTTGAAGGTTTTTCCCTCATTCACATCATCCTTAAGCCTTGGTAAAACTCCAAAAACTTATCGACCTTTTTTTGAGTTTATCAGAATGAATTAGTTTTAGGACCGCCATTCTAAACTGAAGATGTACTAAACATTATAAATCATACATCATTAACATATGCACCATCGGGAGAGCTGAAAAGTTTCAGAAGAATCCGTGTTAAAATTACACGGGGGCAGGTCTAATGATTAAGGTTTTCCTGTCTTAATTCCCTTTTTTCTGGAACTCAGCAAGTCTCCCAATATTCTCTGTAAACACTCGAACGAGTTGTGTTTTGGAAGTGGGATGGTGAAATTCGTACAGATTAAAAATTTAACACTCTCATTTTTGATTCTTATTTCAAGTTCATAAGCTCTAAATTTAAGAGGTTACTAACTCATCAAAAATGTTAGGTTTTTTACTTTTTGTACTGTCATTCACATGCTTTTTTATGGTTACCACGATTTTTCCAAACTTGCCACCAGGTGGTCTGTTGATTGATGCGTTTAGCAATTCCGAAACAAACAGCATTATAGCTGGAATGCCCAGCGACACATTTATCTCATCAATCATTAACGGATTTTCATGGGCGTTAATTGTTACACTAGTTGTTTTTTATATATTAGGACCTGAAAACAAAAAACGGGAATTGCCAATCTGGGTTCCCAAGTACGCAAATTCTGACAATTCTAAAGAAGAACAGTGATTTATTAGCCAAAATTTAACATTTAAATCTGTTAATGCATATTCTACCATGTCTTGAAATCAAAAAGGGGAGAATACAAGTGGTAAGGGATTCCAAGAAATCTAAAACTAGCAAACTTTTGAATGAGTTACTCAAAGACGCAAGCCGAAGCGACAGGGCACTGGCTAAAACGATTGGAGTATCACAACCCACTGTTTCTCGAACCAAAAAAAACCTTCTAAAAGACGGAGTAATTGAGGGCTTTACGGTTATACCAAACTTTTACAAAATCGGTTATGAATTAATGGCGATAACTTTTGTGAAAATAAAAAATAATTTGTCATCAGGTGAAGAACGCGAAAAAGGGCATGAATCAACAAAGGAATGGATGCAAAAACAACATAACGTAATTTTTTGTTCTTACTGCAGGGGCTTAGACGCGGATGCGTTTATGATTTCGCTTCACAAAAACTACAAGGATTTTGACCAGTTCATTCAAAAACACAACAAGGAACAAGGACATCTATTAACTGACGTGAAAAATACACTCATAAACATGGATGACACTCAAACAATTAAACCCTTAACATTCAGGTCACTAGCAGAACAAGCAAATGAAGTCATGTAAGTAGTATTTTTTGAGCAACTGTTTTTATGACCGCAAAATGTTTCCATTTTCTTAGCAGATAATGTTAACAGATTTTTCAGAGAAACAAAAGAATAGGTGCTACTGAGGGATTGAAAAATTTTTATAATTTCTGATTTTTAAATATTTTTAATAATTTGATTCAGTTTTTCTTTCAAAAAAAGAATAGCCCATTCACATATTACCCATAATTTAACCTTAAAGTAAATTTTTTGTTGTATCATTTGTTATAACAAAGCTAATATACACCTAAAGTTAAACCAGACATTCGAGAAACGCGCAAGGCGCGGTCTCTAAAAATATGAAGTGAAAAAAATGGAAAAACAAAAACTTAAAACACTATTAACAACAATTTTGATATTAACAATTTCAATAGCAACACTAACATCAATAGCTTTTGCACAACAAATCAACTACAACCCAGACATGGGAACCGTAACAAAAACGGCACCATCATACATGACTTCAGACAACAGCGCATATGCAGCAGCAGAAGAATACGGCAACCTAATGAATGAAGATTACGCATGGTTTGACCCACATGCAAACAGTCCTCAAAGAACAGGTTACAACCCTGGACCCGCGCCAGACAGACCAGACGTACTGTGGCGCAGCCAAAATAACCCTATCCCCAAAGTCATTCTCGGCATGCAAACAATCGGCAGTGCCCAAGGAGTAATTAATCCAACATTAGTCTCATTCTCAGGCGCGCCAATGGCAATGGATGGACAACTCATTGCATATGGTTCCATACGACCAAACTCAGGAAACAGCACTACCAGAAACGCTGTAATTTCTCTGAATCCTCACACTGGTGCAGTAAACTGGGCAAGCATAGTCGGATACGGAGCAGCATCAGCAGCAGGCGTAGGTGCAAGCTTTGGAGTTGCATCCTACATCTTCAAAGTTGACGATACCCACTTCGGAACCCTTGCAGGCGGCATGTTCGGTGGAGGAGGAGGCTTCTGTATGTTCAGAACAACCGGTGAATTCCTGTGGATTGACACCTCAATTACACCAGGTGCAGTTTATCACGCCTGTATCGTTGCTCCAGCACCAGTATACATGATATTTGGACCTCGAGGCGTAGGCGCATACACAAACAACCTTGGTGGCTGGGACCTATCTGACCCAGAAATAGACAAAGGTAACGGTGGACGTTGGGCATGGAACTACACAATCGACGAACCAGGCTCAAACCCACTGTTGGCATACGGTGATGGAAAGGTCTTCATGGGTTCATACAGCAGCGTTTCAGTTTACGCTATCGATGCAGAAACTGGTGACAAAGTCTGGGAAACATACGTAAAAAGCGCTATGGGTTACATGACATGTTATGCTGACGGAAAACTCTACGTTGGTTGTCAAAGCATGCTCATATATGCCTTGGATGGAGAAACTGGAGAAGTAGTCTGGAAGAACGATGATGGAGCAGCCAACAGGGCGTTTAACGTCTGGAACATTAACTACGCCTATGGACGTATTTATGTTCACGACTTAGGTTTCGGTGCAACTGGTGCACAAAAATGCCTAGACGCTGACACAGGTGAAGCCCTTTGGGCATCACAAGCGCTCTTCTGGATTGGCTACTATAGGACAGTAGTTGCTGATGGCAAAATCTATGGTAGACAAAGCGACCAATCAACAACAACTGGACGTGAAGCCATTCCCACAAACTTTGCTTGTTGGGATGCCTACACAGGTGAAGTACTTTGGGACATCAATGAAGAAATTGCTGGACCAGTCATAGCTTATGGATGTCTTTACTATATTGAAGGCGCAGGATACGGCGACACCGGTAACCAGTTGGTGGCGCTTAGCACGGCAGTAGGAGAACCAGATGACTGGGCGATGTTCCGAGGAAACGCTGAAACACCTGGATTTACAATGGATAAAGGTCCAACAGACATTAGTACTGGTCCGAAATGGGTCTTCGCTACAGGTGGTGGTATAACTTCATCTGCAGTAGTTAGCGATGGAAGAGTATACTTCAACTCAGGTGATGGAAACACCTACTGTGTTGATGCATACACAGGCATGCATATTTGGGATCATGCAACAAAAGAACCCACTATGACGCACTTTGGTTCAAGCCCAGCAATCGCAGATGGAAAAATCTACATTGGTCCTGACGATGGTTTCTTCTACATCTTAGACGCGGATACTGGTTCAGAAATCAAGTCAATTCCAATGGGTACATACAGAGCAGTTCAAGTAGGTGCAGGACAGCACAACATCAAGCCGTCACCAATAATCGCAGGAGGCAGGGTATACATTGCATCAATTCACAATGGTCTATTGTATTGTCTTGACATGAACGGAA
>PIXS01000070.1 GCA_003096255.1 Candidatus Bathyarchaeum sp.
CATTGCGGTTCCTAGTTTTAGGTTTTGAAGAAAACCCACAACTTCAGGATACTGCTGGCTCTCTGCTAGAATTGTTTCCAGATAATTCAGCCGGTTGATTATCCAGTCTAGCTTCTCGTTAAGAGATTTTAGCGAGCCATCAACGTCCGACAAAGGCAATCAACTTAGTAATTCATAAAACAGAAAATATGACTTTTCCTATATACTAATTCAACTAGGAAGTGAATTGGTTTGCCTCAACTGGTAAAAGGTGGGAAACATGTTTACGGCTGGTCAAAAGTTGGCCAAACTGGAACAGTTGCAGTTCCCGACGAAGCCCTCAAAGACTACAACCTGAAGCCGCCAAGCAAAGTAATCTTGATGACAGCCAGCAAACGCTCAGGAGGATTCGCAATAACCACGCCATCTCTGCTTAGAAATTCGAAATTGTCAGTCATATTGGACAAGATGCCTCGTCTGGCAGAGTTTCAGTTGCCTGAAGGAGAACCAGTGAAGATGGCCACAAAAACATACTGTTGGGTCAAACTGAACAGCAACAAAACCTTCAATGTACCTCTGGAAACCTTAAACAAATACGGAGTTAACGCAGGAGACCAGCTGCTTTTGGTTAGAGGTAGTGGTTTGGCATTAGCTTTTATCGTGAAGGGCTCTCTGATTGAAGAAGCCAGAAAGCACGTGAGCCTTCCGACGTTCAATTAACATTATTACATGTAATCGACAACCTAGAGAAGATAACCATGGGCACTAAGATTTCGCAAGCATTTCAGCAAGTAGCGGACAGGTTACGTGAAAACAAGTTAGAGTATTCTGTTGTGTTTGCTGTTTTTGTTTTCGGGTTTTTGTTCTACTTGCTGGTGTTGCTGAAAAACGAGCTTGTGCCCATGATTGACGGGCCATATTACCTGATTCAGGTTCGAAGCCTCCTTAACACGGGTGGACTAGTTTACGGAGACCCCCCACTGACCTTCTATTTGATGTCATTAACCTCTGTGCTAGTAGGAGACGTCAGTTTAGGTGTAAAGGTTGGCGTCTCTTTGTTCTCTGCTCTGTCCACTGTTCCTGCGTATTTTCTTATGAAAAAAGTGGCAAAAACGAGTTTTGCAGGCTTAACTGCAATGCTGTTTATCGTCTTTTCTGCGCCGTATATCAGAACTTTAGTTGACTTCATGAAAAACGCCATTGGAGTGTGCTGGCTTTTTGCGTTTCTGTATTACCTTCATGACCTCGCGTTTTCAGGCCCAAAAAAGAGCAACATCACGTTAGCCATGTTTTTTTTGCTTCTCACGGGACTAACCCACATTTTGACTTTCGGAATTGCACTTCTGTTTCTGGCATTCTACGCGGTTGCTTCTTTAATCTTTGGAGTAAACAGAAAACAGTTCCTAAAATCCGTTGGAATCCTGTTTGTGGGCGTATGCATCTTTATTCTGGTTGCTTCAGTGTTTTTCGGGGACTTGTTCACAGATTTTTCCAAAGCCGCATCCTTCATTAACGAAATCTTGCAGTTTCAGACCCTGCAACCCCAAACAGCCCTTGCCACAAACATGGTACCCAGAGTAAGACCAAGACCAGCAACCTCAGGTTTAGGTGTGTTTTCGTTGTCGGCTGTTGGCGGCTGGGAAACAGTAGCCATGATTCTGTTTGTTGGCGCAACATTATCTGTTTATTCTTGGAAAAAACAACAAAAAGAGGCTTTACTTCTTTTGTCAGCTGCAACAATTATTGGCGTAGTTGTTAGTTTTCCTTTGTTGCCAGCCGATTTACTGGGACGGTTCTTGTTAATGATGGTAATTCCAACCACGGTTATCATCAGCTACGCAGTAGGCAAAGTGTGGACTCTAGCAAGTAGAGACACAAAACTGGTTGCCTTGGTTCTGCTTGGGGTGTGCACCATCTTTTTTGCGGGTCAATGCTTCCGAACAATCGAAGTAATTAGGCCCTCGATTCCGATTGATGGTTACAATGATTTAGTGGATATGAAAGACATGGTTCCTTCGGATTCAGTTATTTTGGCTTCAAGAGGGGCAGGTTTAGGTTACTGGGTAGAATACGTAGAAGATGTAGACATTTTAGGTGTTCATGAGTTGTCGCCGCAACTGTGGCAAACGTACTCTAGGGTTCTGGGCATTTTCCCGAAGGGTCAAGTTCCAATAATGATTCCCCACAAAACATTAGGAGCTGGCAGCGTGTATGTGCTCGTGGAAATACTTCAGCGCCCTGTCAGACCGCCAATACAATAACAAGCTACAGGGCATAAACCATTTCAGACACTTTGCCAAAGCCCACAAGCTTACTGAAAGGAAACGGAACCCTTTGGACTCTGGATTCTTTGAAGCCAAATCTTTCGTAGAGGCGCTTTGCGTCCCTGTTTGTTCCTATCACGTCAAGTCTAACAGAAGAAAAACCCTCGAGTCTAGCGTAGTCTATTGCGGCCTTTAGCAGCTTTTTTCCGATGCCTTTGGCTCTCTCCTTCTCACTGACTGCCAAAGACTCAACGTAAACCTCGTTTGGTTTTGTTCGGTTCATCATAAACACTGCACCAAACAAGGCAGCCCGAAGCACTCCAAGACCAAGAAGCCCAACTGTTTGACGCAAGTTGGCGTCAATGAAGCTTTTGTTGTCATGCTCTAGCCCTACAAAACCCACAGCAACACCGTCCTTTAAGGCAACAAAGGCCCTGTCGTCACGCAAAAACGTGGAAATAAAGGACACTGCTTTGTTTTTGTTGGCGAAAATCTTTTGGAATTTACCTTCAAAAGAATTGAGAAAAATCTTTGACACAGTAACACGTTGATTTTTGGGTATACCATACGTGATTTCTGTGGGAGTCATTGTCACAATACATCTCAGTGAATGCTAGCAGGTTAAGCATTCCACCGTTGCAAAATACACGCATGAAATGCATTACAAACAGTTTTTGTTTGCATTTTCTTTTTATCCAGCCACACTTTATGTTTTTTGCGAAAAACCTATCAGTATTAAGCGTCTATGTATACAGCGTGGGGTTCAGTTTTGCCGTGTTATTGCTGCCCAGAATGTAATGGCACAGACGTCACATGGAACAGGCACTTAAAACAACCAGTTTGTCCAAACGATTGCACACCACTTGACCAGTTCAGACTCCGCTAACGTGCCAAACAAAAATAGAAAAGAGTGACGTCAATTACGCAACGAACAGTTAGTGGATACAGAGGAC
>PIXS01000071.1 GCA_003096255.1 Candidatus Bathyarchaeum sp.
GGCGATTTTTTCTGCTTTGGTTAGAAAGTGTCTGCCGTGGTGGGGAAAGCAACACATGTTTTCTGTTCCATGATGCATTTTTTCACCTCCAATCCCAATATCGGTTTACCGATATTGGAAATACGATGTTGTGATATAAATATATCGGTTATACGATATCACACTAAAAAAACTTTAATGTTGATTATCTGATATGATAATCATGGCCCACTGCAGAACTAAAGGATTCCTAACATTCCTAATTCTTTGGATAATCAGTAGAAAAAGCATGACTGGAGCAGAAATTGCTTCAGAACTTCAAAAAAGGAAGGGAAGAAAACCAAGCCCTGGGACGATATACCCTGTTCTAAAGCACATGAAAGAAGAAAATCTAGTTTCAGTAGATGAAAACAAAAGTTACACACTAACCAAAAAAGGGGAAAAAAGCTTAGAAAACCATCTACAAGCATTCATAAGAACATTTCATGACATCGACGAAATGAAATTATGTTGTTGCGGAAATAGACACATCCACACAAAACACGATAAAGATGAAGAATAGCTTAAATGCAAATTATCCGCAACTCCCCCTGCTTTTAGAGCAAAATTAAGTGTAAATCCATCACGCAATTACATCTGCGGTCTATCTCACTTCTGCTCACATAGAAAAATGCAAGGGGAACAGGTTCTCTTTTCATTGTTTGCTTGAATGCTACTTTATCAGGTGGTAATATTTGGGATTGAATGGGGGCGTGCAGATGCAGTAAAAGAGCAGGTCTGCGTTTCCAATGTTTTCTATGCGCTGACTTTTGCCTGCTGGAATGACCACAAGGTCACCTGCTTTAACTTCGGTTGGTGGAATGTCATCAACTTCAACTCGGCCTTTTCCTGCAATTATTAGGTATCGTTCATCAATACCGTCCAAGTAATGTGTTTGTGTTTTGGTTCCCGTTTTTACTCTAGCGAGAGCAATAGATACACTGTTATCTTCGGGTTCATTACAAAGTTCAGAAATAAAACATCCCTCAGGTATAGCGAACTCTGTTAACGAATCGGCTTTTACAACTCTTGATTTCATAACACATCTCACATCTACAAAGCATCTAAAACAATTAAGTCACAGACTAATTTAACTATCCACATCCCAATCAAAGATAAACTAACAACCTTAAAGAGACACTAGAGGAGTCGCGGGGATTTGAACTCTGGACCAACGGACATATCATCCGTCTCGCAAACGCCCTCTTTTTTTAGGATGTAAACTGAAACTACGTGAAAGTCAACAGGGATTTCAGAAGTTAATGCTTCAGTTATCATCTCTAGATGTGGCGCATCTCTTAAATGAAAATCAGGTATTCTAAAAAATGAGCGAAAGCAAATTCAAGCACGACTACGCGAATTAGGTCATAATTGCAATTACATTACAGGGGCTGGCAAAGTGGATAGGTTTAAAGTTGGAATCGATGTTGGAGGAACTTTCACGGATTTAATTCTTTATGACTCTAAAACTAAGGAATCACATGTTGCAAAGGTACTCACGACTACAAATGAACCAGAAAAAGCAATCTTGGAAGGGTTGCGTGAATTGTGCAGAGAACCAAAACAAGTCAGTCTTATCAATCATGCAACAACTATTGCCACCAACGCTCTACTCACTCACTCAGGTATTGCCAGAACAGCCTTGATTACAAACCATGGTTTTAGAGATGTACTCGAAATAGGCAGACAGCGAAGACCAGAACTTTACAACCTTTACACAAGAAGACCGCACCCTCTAGTTAGAAGAAAAAACAGGTTTACAGTCCATGGTAGAATCCGCGCTGATGGAGAAGAAATAGAGTCACTTGATGTTTACGAGGCAAAACAAGTAGCACAAACAATTGTTGATGAAGCGTTCGAGTCAGTTGCAATTGTTTTTCTTAACTCATACATAAACGATAGCCACGAAAAGAGAATGAAAGAAATCCTGCTGAGCACAAAATTTGGAGGAACAATAAGCTGTTCCAGCGAAGTCAACAGAGAATACAAGGAGTATGAACGGATGAGCACGACAGCTGTAAACGCGGTTTTGTCGCCACTAATGTCAAAATACCTAAGAAATCTTAAGAGAAGGCTAGAAAATTCAGGATTCCAAACTCAGATATATGCCATGAACTCGGACGGAGGAATGAATACCTTATCGTATGCTTCCAAGTTCCCGATATCAGTAATAGAATCAGGACCAGCTGCGGGGGTACTCGCATCACGGCACCTCGCAAATATTCTCTCATTAAAAAAAGTTTTAACATTTGATATGGGTGGCACAACCGCAAAAGCTGGTGTAGTTATTGATGGTGAATGTGACATATCATATGAATTTGAGGTCGCGGGCAGGACACACAGCGGAAGGTCAATTAAAGGAAGTGGATATTCCGTTCGATATCCTTTCATTGATTTGTCAGAAGTTAGTGCTGGAGGAGGCACAATTGCATGGGTGGACGATGGCGGTGCACTTCGAGTTGGACCAAATAGCGCTGGCTCAGAACCTGGACCCGCAGCATACGGAAAAGGAGGAAAAAATCCTACAGTCACAGACGCAAACATCATCCTTGGGAGAATCAACCCGAACCACCTCTTAGGCGGAAAAATGCCAATTTATTCAAACTTAGCAAAGCAGGCAGTCAGCGTAATTGCTGAACGATTGGGAATGGATCTTAAGGATACCGCTGAAGGGATAATCAAGCTGGTGAACCTGAACATGTCTAAGGCAATTATGACTGTTAGTGTGGAACGTGGTAGGGATCCTAGAGATTACACATTAATTGCTTTTGGAGGTGCAGGACCAATTCACTGCTGTGACTTAGCTGAAGAACTGGAAATCAACCACGTTATTGTGCCCACCCACGCAGGAATTTTTTCAGCTCATGGTTTACTAGTTGCTAATATCACTCGGACATTTTCCCGCCCAGTACTTAGTACAAACTCATTCCTCGAACCATACTTCGATGAAGTTAGAAAAATAGCGTCTAAAACAATGAAAAAAGAAGGATTCCATAATTATATATTCAAAGAATACGTTGACGCGAGGTATAGTGGGCAATCCTTCGAATTGAGGATGCCATACGAGAAGTCAGCAGACATTAAAAGACACTTTTCGGAAAAACATAAAGAAACTTATGGGTACGCATCCAAGGACGAAATAGAGATTGTGAATATTAGAGTGAAAGCAGTCATACACACTTCAGGTCTTAATAGAAAAAGGGCAAAGCATATCCACAAGGAACTGGGCGCCCCAAGTGAATATCGAGAAGTATTGATTAAAGACATCTCGCGCCAGATTCCCATTTATTCAAAAGTAGAACTGAACATTGGAACATATGGAGAAGGACCAGCCATAATTGAAGAATACGACTCTACCTTAGTAGTTAACTCGGGATGGAAATGGGAAGTGAATGACTACGGCATAGAGCTAAAGAGATGAGTGTTTTGAACAAGATTACTGGACAAATAATCAGAAGTTCGTTACTATACGCAAGCGAGGAGATGGGAATTGCACTACGAAATGCATCATATTCTCCCAACATCAAAGACAGAATGGACCATTCTGCCGCAATTTTTGACTCTGAGGGAAGACTGCTTGCACAGGCCGAACATATCCCAGTGCACCTTGGTTCTCTTCCATGGGGACTCAAGAAATTAATAAGCGCCTCTAGCAAGAGAGGGCTCCCCTTCGAAGAAGGCTCTATGATTGTTGCAAACAACCCATACATAACAGGTACCCATCTAAATGATGTGACTGTCGTAGCCCCAATCTACTATAAAGAGGAGCTTCTAGGATTCACAGCCAACAAAGCACACCATTCCGACATCGGAGGAAGCGTTCCTGGAAGCATTAGCATGGACGCCACAACGCTCTATGAAGAAGGCTTCATCATAGATCCTGAATATTTGATGCTTAAAAACGAATTTGTTGAAGAGCTGTTAACTCGTTTCTCTTCACAATCTCGTATGCCAAATGAGAGAGTGGGCGACATAAAGGCACAAGCCGCAGCCAACATTACAGGAATAAAAAGGGTTAACAAAATTATTTCCAAGTATGGAGTGGAAAATTTTAGAGAAGCAGCTGTTGAATCCTTTCGTTATTCTGAATCTCTAACGAGACATAAAATATCCTCACTTAATAAGGGAACATATTCTGCAGAAGATTGCCTTGAACATCCAGACGGTCAGGATATCAAACTAAAAGCAAAATTAACTATCTCAGACCAAGGAATCAAAATAGACTATAAAGGAACAGATAAAGAACTTGATTGCCCCTTGAATGCTGTCTTTGGAGTAACTCTTTCAGGAGTTTATTTTGTAATCAGAACCATCATAGGTGACGAAATACCCGCTAATCACGGTGCTTTTGCACCAATTTCCGTTTTAGCTCCTAAAGGGACAATAGTTAATCCCACGTTTCCGCATCCAGTTGGAGGAGGAAATGTAGAAACAAGCCAAAGGAACACCGACCTCATATACAGTGCATTCTCTAAGGCAGTTCCAGAAAAAGTGCCTGCAGCGTCGGGGGGCTCTATGAATAACGTAATGATTGGAGGTACGCATAATGGCAAAAGTTGGGCATTTTATGAAACAATAGCAGTTGGTTTAGGTGGAAGAAAAGGCATGGACGGAATCGATGGAATACACTGTAACATGACAAATACCCTGAACACACCCATAGAAGAGATAGAACGGAACACACCCATGTTAATCACTAGATATGAGTATCGCGTCGATAGCTCCGGAGCTGGCGAGTATCGTGGAGGTTCAGGAGTTATTAGGTCTTTTCGAATGATGTCTGACTCTACAATCTTTACGGTATTGGCAGGCAGAGAAAGACATGGACCTTGGGGTCTTTTTGGTGGCGAAGAAGGTGAAAAAACATTGGTTATTCTTCAAAAGAACAACAAGAGACAAAAAATCTCTACCAAAGGGACATTCCGATTAAAAGAAGATGATGAGATTCAGATACATACAGCTGGTGGCGGAGGTTATGGTTTCGCCACTAAAAGGGATAAGCAGAAAATAAAAGAGGATGTCGACAATGGACTTATTACGAAATCCCGTGCCGAAAAAGATTATGGCAGTAGCTCCGGAATAATCTGAATACAATCTGTTCAGTCAAATTGTGTAGATTTTCTTTGAAAACAAATTAATCCCAAAACAAAATATCAGGTTCTTGCAGTCCATTCAACAAAACATCCTCAAATAATTCTCTAGTTGTCAATAAGCTGTTTGGTGGGGTCACGGGGATTTGCACAGGAGACTAGTGGAGATATCGCCCGTTTTTCCCGCAAACTCCTCCCTTTTTTAGAATATTTTGCTATTCGAAATAAAGTGTATATCTTTTCTGAAGACTAACAGAGTGCTGGTTGAATTCAGTTCTAGCCTCTATGAGCTTTGTTAAAGAATAATGGTGATGAGACATTAGAAAACTCAAAATCAAATGGGATATGGCGATCATAAATTTGGTAAATCACCAATTGAAGATTGGAATCCGTGAGGATAAAAACACATCTCATTTTGAATTTGAAAACGGGGTAACCAGAAAAACTAAATTGGAGCAAAGACGGTCACCAGAAGAGTTCCAAGCTTATCTTAGGGATTTATTTGATAAACCGAGTCCAGTTGTAAAGTATAATTGGAATTTGGTCGCGAGAAAAAAAAGAAAGCAGCAATATTGTGGAGTTAACTATTAACATCAGGTATTGAGGAATAATTTAACCCTCAAACCAAAACTAACATTGTTAAATTTATGCCCTATTAGCTCAAATAATTCTAAATTACGATTTATTCTATAAAATAATCGTTTTGGTGGGGTCGCGGGGATTTGAACCACGAACAAGTGGAGACATCACTCGTTTTTTCCCACACGCTCCTTTTTTTGAACAATAAACGTTACCCAAAAAAAATTTTAGTTTGAAACACTAAGAGATACTTAAAGGGGAGATTCTTTTGAGTGGAAAGCTGTTTCTCTCAAGTTTGGCTGTTTTTGTTTTGTTAAGTTCATGTTTGGTTGTTTTGGTTGAAGCAGATTCTTCAATGTGGGTTCAGACATATGGAGGAACAGAAGCTGAAACGGCTGAGTCGCTGGTTGAGACGTTGGATGGAGGCTACGCATTAGGTGGGCGTACAGAATCTTTTGGTGCTGGAAATGAAGATGTTTGGTTGGTTAAAACTGATGAGTTTGGGAACATGGAGTGGAATCGAACATACGGAGGAACAGGTTATGACAGTGCAGAGTCCTTGGTTCGAACAGTTGATGGAGGATATGCAATAGCAGGCGAAACAGGCTCTTTTGGTGCTGGAAGCGATGATGCTTGGTTAATCAAAACTGACGCATCTGGAAACGTGGAATGGAACCAAACATACGGAGGAACATGGCCTGACGGCTTTAATTCGTTGATTGTAACATCTGATGGAGGATATGCCCTAGCGGGTTACACAGAATCGTTCGCTACTGTAGACCCAGATATAACCCCACTCCCTAGTAGACCAAGTGATTTTTGGTTAGTTAAGACAGATGTATCTGGAAACATAGTTTGGAACCAAACATACGGAGGAGGAACAGATAGTGAAATTGCTTTTTCGGTGGTTGAGGCTTCCGATGGAGGATATGCCCTTGTTGGCGGCGGACTTTTTGTTAAAACTGACGAAGTTGGGAACATGGAATGGAACCAAACATTGGAGGGCGGAGGTAGGTCGTTGCTTTCGACTTCTGATGGTGGATACGTAATAGCAGGCACCAAAGAACCTGATTTTTGGTTAGTTAAGACAGATGTGTCTGGAACCGTGGAATGGAACCAAACATACGGAGGAATGGATAGTGATAATGCTTATTCAGTTGTTGCAACGTTTGATGGCGGCTACGCGATAGCAGGCTATACACAGTCTTTTGCTGTTGGAACAGTCAATTGTTGGTTCGTTAAGACTGACGAGTTTGGGAACATGGAATGGAACCAAACATACGGAATAAACGAATTTAATCGTGCTTTCTCGCTGATTACGACGTCTGATGGAGGATATGCAATAGCAGGCAGAATATATCATTCTGATGCGGGAGACAGTGATTTTTTACTGTTGAAAACGAATGAATATGGTGTTGTTCCAGAGTACTCCTCATGGCTCATCCCAACACTATTGTTGGCTACAACCGTGATCATCGTAATCAACAAAAAGAAACACATGGTGGGGTCGCGGGGATTTGAACCCCGGACCTCGCGCGCCCCGGGCGCGAATCTTAGTCCATGCTAGACCACGACCCCAGACAAGGACAGAACTATTAACACATTATTTGTGCTTAAAAACGTTAAGCCAATCAAAATCATATTAGGAGCCTAATAGCAGAAGATTGTTGAAAAATAGCTTTTTCCTGTTTTTCTGCACACTATAACTTTCTGCCTTCTACATCCTTGACCATATTAGGAACCTAATAGAGGTACATTGTTGAAAACAGTACTTTCTCAAGAAAAACGGCTCAACAGCATCAGTCTGTTATCTAGAAACCAGATGTTGGTTTAGTTGTGTTTTTTGAGGTTAGTCCTGCGATGACTATTCTTCGGAGTATCTTCAAGCCATGTATGAAACTCAGTTTCTTTTTGCCGAGCCGTTTTCTGTACTTGATGGGCAATTCCACAATTTTGTAGCCTAATCGGTCAATGTGGTGATTCAGCTCTGCTTCAATGTCAAAGCCATCAGATTCGGGTTTCCAGCCCTTCAGCAAATCAAATCGGATGAGTCTCAGTCCAGTGTATGGGTCATTCAAGGTTATGCCGTTGAAGACTCTTTGAACAAAACCCAAAATCCTGTTTCCAACATAAAACTGGTTCCGATCAGACTCTTTTTCGTACTTTTTGCTGAATCTGTCGCCTAGAACCATGCCAACATTAGGACTTAAATTGAGAACACAGATCATCTCTTTAATGTGCTTAGCTGGATAGGTGTAATCGGCATCGGTGAGGGCAACATATAATGTATCCCCATTAAGCTGATCCAGCCCTTGAGAAATTGCGCTTCCTTTGCCTTTTCCCCTCTGAATCACTATCTCTGCCCCAAGGTCTTTGGCCAGTTCAAGGGTTCTGTCTGAACTGTTTCCATCAACAACCAGCAGGTTTGGTTTGTTCAGCACTTCTTTTAGTTCACAAAGTGTCGGCACTATACCCTCTTCTTCATTGTAGGCTGCAACAACAACTGTAAGAGAGGGAGAAATCAAGCTAGAACAACTCCTGACAAGCTTTGTTGCTAAGTGAGAAACTATCTAATAAAGAGGGAAGAAACACAACTCTAGAAGATAGTTCTATTTTTTGTGCATTTAATATAGCAAAAGTGGAAAACACCCAACGTTGTTCAGTTTTCTTTTTAGGTCCATTTAGGATTAGCAACATGTTCAGCAATTCTAATGTTCAAAGAAACACTACCAAGAAGCGTTCAAATCACACTTTTAAAGTAGAGGGCTAAAACTAAACCCTGAAACTAACCAAAAATCACACAAAAAGCTCAAGATTTAGGGCATTTCAGCGTTTAGAACATGCATGCTAAAAGATAGTACATTTTTTTCACCAGATTCATTTAGATAATATTTTTATTTTCGGAACATACCATAAATGTTTTTAGTAGAACTATTTGCTCAATTGTGGATTGTAAATGACCGAAAAACCAGAAAAATTCTACATATACTCCCGAAATTGCCCTAGAAGGGTTCTAGCCTCTTCAAGGAATTTCAAATATTTTATTCAGAACGGTTTAAGCGAAGTTAACAATCCAAAAGATGCTGACCTGATAGTTATCCATTCTTGTGGTGCTTTTAATTTAACTGAAGAATTTTCGCTTGAAACAATAAAAAAAGTCTTGGACGTCA
>PIXS01000072.1 GCA_003096255.1 Candidatus Bathyarchaeum sp.
AAGATTGAGTATTGCCTTTGACCACGAGAAAACTGTCGAAGACGCTTTCTCTATGTTAAGGAGTCGAAAGGCACTGCTATGAAAAACGTTCTTTGAACGTCTTACACAGGAGGGGCGCTCGTAGATTTCTATATGTCGTCTGCCAGATATTTTAGGTCAAAATCTCTTAACATGGTTCCTGAACCGATGCTGACAAGGAATGATTCGAAGTTATCGATGTAATTTCCCCAATCCATAGCAAAGGAGCGCATAAACTCGGCATATGCTGAATAGTTTTTGTGGAATGATATCAGAACCAAGTCCTTTCCAAGACCTTCACCGTCAGCGCCAAAGATGACGTTAGGACGTTTTGCCACCCACTCTTTGGACTTTTTCGTCATTTCTGCAGCCACGTTTCCTTGATAACCCTTCGTTTTTGCGAACGTAAAAGCCATTATTTGGTATCCAAGTTTCTTGAAGTCAGGGATTATGGTGTAGGTTTTGATGTATTCTTTTTCGATTCTAGCTCGCGTTCTAGAGACGGTGGGCTGCGAGACCCCTAAGATGCCGGCTAATTCCCTGTCGCTTTTCTTGGAATTTTTCAGCATCTCACTTACTAGTCTAAGGAGTTTTTGCTGTTTCATGAGAATAATATCTTATGATAACTCCTTTAAAAGTTTGATGCATTCTCTAACCACCTCTTTAAAAAGACGTTGTAGTTCAGTGTTTATTTCGATACATTTTCGCCGATTTTTGTACCTTGATAAGATGGGTTACAGACAAGTGATAAACACACATAGGACACTATGAATGATTAGTTCAAAAAATGCGGCGAACACAGCCATAAAACTGCATTTCCAAACGTAACAGCGTCAAAATTAATCTGTTAAATTAGTTTAAATCTACTCTTACAGCTATCCCCTGTTTAACGAGGACTCGAGCATTCTCAGGAGGCAACGTCGCTATATCCTCTGGCGCAAATGGACCATAAGTTTTCAGGTCAGACCCCACTAATGCCGGAATTTCCTGAACAAAACGCAGAACCACCATCGTTTGTTTCGCATCCTTCTTGATAACAGACAAATGCCCACGAAGAATGTCCTTAGAGAAAGCATAGTAAGCCTCGGCTAGCGACAAAATTTCTCCATACAATTTTTCTTCTTCTTCAGTTAGGGCGTCTCTGGCAACGGTTTCTCGAGCCAAAGCCTTTTCCCAGAGTTTCCTGTAACGAAGCTTAAAAAGTTCGCCAGCCATAATTTTGACGTTTCTAAACTCGAGACTCAGCAGCTTGGCTTTGGTTGTTTTCTTGTCCAGCATCCGATTTTCTTCCCGCGTCTTTTTTATGTAATCAGGAATTTTGGCGTAGAAGTTCTTCGGGAGCCGCTGAATTGCATTCTCATTTTCTTTTTCCTTTTTCCACAGTTCATACAGTTCATTATACAATTTTACTGCACCACCGTTGCCACACCCTTACATAGCAGCATCAATGCTGCGGCAGTGGGAAGTTCAACGTTCTGCCGTTTAAACGGGCCATAGATTTCGTCCTCTACTCTGAATTCTGGAGCATCCGAAACATGAACAGTAACGTGTCCCGCATTAAAGGCTACCGCGCTCTTGAGAGGATCAAAACCATCGATTTCTGTGATGGGAAACACGACCTTTTTTAGTCCAGTTTTTCCATGTAACGAGTTAGAGAGCCGTATCAAGCGATTTATGTCGGGCGTAACTACAGTGTCGATTTTCACGGACTGGCTTTCAACCCCATATTGGGCTATCTTTCTCCAAGTTTCTGGAGTTATCCCCTTAACTACGCCCCAAGGACCTTTTTTGTTCCAGCTCTCCAGAATAGCTTCTCTGTGCATAATCAATAGCTTCACATTTCTTTTATCTAAACCCGCTTTTTCTAACTCCTCTTTTGAAGCAGTTAGAAGAAAATCGTAGGTTCCCTTGGCTATGCGTCCTCTCCAGCCTCTGTCATTCAAGTCTGGACCCGCAACCCTTCTGTCAGGCGATGAGCTTTTTCCCAAACCATGAAATTCTGCTTCCAAACCGATTCCCATCAGGTAATCAACGATCTCTTTACGAGCCAACGAATCTAGCTGCCGAACAGACTCATTCTCCACATGAACATGGTAGCCCCTGTGCCCAGAAAAAGCCACCGTTAACTTGTTTGAGGAAAAACCGAAATCTTCTGTCAAGACATCTATCAGTTTAATCGCTTCAGCCTTGGAAGCTTCTAAACAGATTTCGCAAGGCCAAGTCTTCTCCTTGAACTTTCCTTTGCCACAACTGGGACAGGTAAGCGGATGAACTCCTCTGCCAGAAGCGCCGCAGCCAGTGCAGACCCAAAGGTCATGAACCGTGGCGCATGGGGTCGGGATGTGATCTGCGTCAATGTCAAAAACTAGGTCAGCGCCCGACCAACCTTTTGCTTTCATCTCCTCCTCGGGGCGCTCATAGTAGGCGCTTGAATAGTAAACGTCTGAAGGCACAACAGTAGCCAACGAGGACCTGAGAGCTTCCACGTCCTTGAAGCCCTTGTGCCGCATCATAACTTTCTTTTCAAGAAGAAGAAAGCCGAACTCGCGTCTTTTAAGAGTGGACGGAGCCATGATAGAGGCGGAATGCTGTTTATAGTATTCGGCAAATTTGTCTCGGATAAAATTTTGCGACAAAGAGGACATGTTTCTACTCTTCCTCCCAGCAGTTATTGTGCTGTTTAGATATAGACTGGAAACAATATTTAAACAGGATTCATGTCACTTGGGCAGCATCAAAGCGGTTTTGAGCGGGTTCTTTTTCTGGAATTTTTTTGTTTTGCGCCATAAAACAGATTGATTGGATGCATTTATATGAAACACGAAATCTAGTATTTTTGAAGAACAATGATAGAAGAAGAAAAGGAAATCGTCTCCGAAGAAGAGAAAGAAGACGAAGATGAGACAATGGACGTTTACGACGAAGAGCAGCTAGAAAAGATGCTAGAGAACGACGAGATAACAGAAGCTGAATACAGTTTCATGCTAGGCAGAGAAAAAGTTGGCAAGAAAAAGAAGAAAAAGCTAGGGCTAGAAAGAAAAGAGCATGAAGACACCCAGTCAGTTGAGCTTGCAAAAAACGAGTATGAAGATGACTGACCCGCCCAAAAGCTGATCATATTTTGCGCGCAAAATGAACACTTGCCAAATCCATCTCAGCATTTCGGTCAATCCTTTTATTTTTTGTCTGCCTTAAT
>PIXS01000073.1 GCA_003096255.1 Candidatus Bathyarchaeum sp.
ACCTGGACCTACTCGATTACGCCAAAGAACAGAATGGCGCAAAAATAATCTACCAAAACAGATCACTGACATACCTTTACATCTCCAACAAAGACCCCAAAAAATCCAAAACAGCGCCTCCAGAGTTTCCGGCAGAACTAGCTTCTCCCAGAAGAATATAGGGGGACCTCTGGATGAGGAGACTTCTCAGGAACAAGTTGGCCTTAAGTACTGTAGTGGCTAGTTTGATTCTTCTAGTAGTTTCTGTGCTGCTAGCTGGTATAGCATCATACTTTGCTCTCAACGTTGCAGGGTCACGAGTACAGCAAGAGAAGCTGTATCTGTCAAACGTTGCTGTATGGTATGAAAGCGACAACAGTACTCTTGGTGGGCTAGTCGTAACTAACACAGGCGAAACAGACATTGTCCTTAGCAAAGTCACAATCAAAGGCCAAGAGAGTCCATGGAACGGAACATCAAGTTACGTCCTGTACACAAAAACAGAGGGAATTTTATCTACTAGCTTGCAGTTTGTTTCGACATTCAATCAAACTGGTGAAAACAGCCTCGCTCTGGAAGGAACAACGTATAACTTCACTGTAGTCTCAGAAAACTTGATTCTTCAGTCAGGATGGACAATGGTGTTCTTTGTTGTCAACCCAGCGAATCTGATAGTTTACGACGTAGGTACACCTATTCGAGTCACGATTTCCACAGGTCAAGCCCTTTATGCAACCGGAACCATCATGAAGGCCGTCTGATTCGATTCACAAAACCCTTTAATTCCCGAAAAGGACTCAACGTCCTTTTTTTCCCCTTTTTTATTTCAAAATTTTTAGATGCAGAGTTAGTGACTAGGTAACAAGATTTTCTACCAGATATACCTTAATTGTAGAGGGTTTACTTTCTCTTTGTGGCTGTTCACTGCCGTATCGCCCCACATTAGAACCCAACTGTCTGCAGTAGGCGTTTCCTTGACCATGATGATTTTGTTGTAGCCTGCCTGCTTTGCTTGACTTTGTTGAGCTAATAGGTTTTGTATGAGTTGTTCGCTCCAGTTACAGAGAATGTAGGCTTGTCTGTTGTTTACGTCAACTGCTAGGATGCGGAAGAAGTAGTCGCCTATTGGGATGTCTTTGATTTGGCATGTGTTGTCTATTTTTTGTATTATTTCGATTGTGTGGACTATGACGCCTGTGTCGCCGGATTTGATTATTAGGTAGAAGTCATCTCCTACGAATGTACTTGCGAAGTCTTTCATCATGTCTAGTTTGTTCATGCCGTTTGCCTCAAAAACTAGTTTATTGTCTCTTAAGATTTAACGAAAATTTCTGTTGATGAATTATGTCAAAAATGGATATGTATCAACTAATTATATTTAGTATATCTTGAGTCTTAAGACGTAATATTTATATTATGCTTGCCTTACCTTATAATACAATTAAATAAAAAAAACAATAGTGGGTGGGACACTAGAATGTCACAATCAACACATGAAATGAAAGAATTAGAAAGACAGTTGATCCTCGCACGTGCAAACATGCGGGCGGATCAAGAAAAATTAGAATCATTAGCGGCCGCTTCAAAGCCTTCCGTCATGGCGGTGGGCATTGGAGGAGCCGGATGTAACATAATCACTTGGGTAAAACAAGAAGGCGTAACTGGCGGCAGACTCATTTCAGTTAATACTGACGCAACACATCTTGCAATTAGCGAAGCTGACAGACGAATTTTGATAGGCGAAAAAACATGTCACGGTCTTGGATGTGGAGGCTATCCAAAAGTTGGAGAACAAGCAATGAACGAAAGCTTTGAAGAGGTCTACAGTGAAGTTGCCAAATCAAATATTCTGTTTATTGTGGCTGGTTTAGGTGGAGGCACCGGAACAGGCGGTATTGTTGAACTAGCAAAAGAACTCCACAAAAAATTCGCAAATGACCCAGTTCCACGTTTAGTTATTGGTGTAGCAACACTTCCATTCCAGATTGAAACCGCAAGAATGAGCGCAGCAAAAGCCGCAATAGGACAACTCAAGCAATACTGTGACACAGTCGTTATAATTGACAACGACAGGCTTAATCATCTTGCAGGAAACCTGCCATTCAAGGAAGCTTTGGGTGTAGCCAACACAACCATCGGAAAATTCGTTAAAGGAGTAACTGAAACCATCACCACTGCCAGCTTAATCAACCTCGACTACGCAGACTTGAGGGCAATCATGCACGATGCTGGGCTTGCCTCTATCGGAATTGGTCAAGGAAAAGATGACGGCAAAGTAGAGCATGCTGTTGAAAGGGCTTTGAATGAACGTCTGCTTGATGTTGAAGACATCACAAAGGCTCGTGGAGTATTGATACACATCTCTGGTGGAGATGACATGACTCTAGAAGAAGTGCATCGTGGAGGAGAACTGATCAAACGGTATATGCCACCCAACTCGAAAGTCATCTGGGGCGCAAAGGTTGATCCGAACTTGAAAGGTCGCGCTAACGTCATGGTAGTCATAACCGGAGTAGACAGTGCATTCCTTAAAACTCAGAAAAAACGCCTTGGTGGCTTCAAACTACCATGGTAAACACCAAAAACTGAAACCTCAAACAATTTGTGGGGCTCGTTTGAGCCCTAATTCCCTTTTTTAAATAAAATATGACTTTTTTTCTGTCTCAAGCTACAACAAGACAGTGCTATAGTGGGCACTGTTCAACCAAGATTATTGTGCTTCTTTGTTTACAACGCCTTTGTATTGTCGGGTGGCTTATAGCAACCTTAATAGCTATAGTAGTCTCTACATACAGAAATTGCTGTCAATGTTGGTGTGATTTGCTTTGAACCGAAAAATCATGTTACCACTATTTCTTGTGCTTATTGGCACGCTTTTTTCAGGCATAGAATTTGCTTCAGCTGCAGGAAACGTTGGTGTAGTTGTTGGTCAGACCGCCGAATACACTTACGCTATAAGTGGAACTGCAAGGGACAGCAACGGCAGCTTAACCGAGACAGTACCCTTCACTGTTGCTTACACAGAGAAGCTCACGATTACGCAGGTTACTGGAACCAATATTACCTTTCAGTTTCAAAGAGACCTGCTAAATGGAACTACTGAGGGTGGGCTATCATGGGTGGATGTGAACAACGGAAACGGCACTGGAAACTTTGTTATTGTTTCCGCAAACGCGGGTGCAGGCGACATGTTGTATCCCGGCTGGCTAAATAGCTACTATACTGCCGACGGCGCTCCCGTGGTTAACGAAACTGTTTCCCTAATGTATAATGGTGAAACCGTAGAAGCTTGTCATTTTGGTTATACGAATGAGTATGGAAACTATTCTGCGAACTATTATTGGGAGAAGTCAACGGGCTTAATGCTTAAGTGGGAACTTAAGGGCTCAGAAGTTGTTGATGATTCGGTAGAAACTTTGAACATTCATTTTCATAAAGTTGGCCTAGAGCATGAATTCTGTCCCTTTATTGACGACGAAGAATATCGCGTGAAGGTGGACAGTAGCTCTACTCTATTAGGGTTTGAGTTTAATCAAACAGAGAAAAGGATGAGCATGGATGTGAGTGGGTTGAGTGGAACCTCTGGATACTGTGATGTTTGGGTTCCTGAAGGTTTGCTTTGGGGAACTTTCTCCTTGAGGATGGATGGCTACGACCTAGTAGAAGGTGACGACTACAATGTAACCCATGAAGGAGCATATTACAAATTCGACATCAGTTACATCCACAGCAGCCACACCATCGAAATAGTAGGCTCTCAAGTTATACCCGAATTCTCAGCATGGATGATTCTCCCCCTATTCATGGTAGCAACGTTAATGGCGGTTATGCTCTACAGGAAACGGCTTCAAGTCAAACAATAGAAGCTTTAGGGCAGCTCTATTGTGCCCATTACTCGCAGTTTTCCGCCTTCCAGATACATCAAAACAGCCCTGTCGTTGGGGCGGTGAACGATCTCTTTCTCTAAACTCAGTGTTAATGTGGGTGTGCGCCAGTCGTCTTCATCATTGGCTGCTTCGACTTTGCAGTTGAGAACTTGCATCCAGTGTCCC
>PIXS01000074.1 GCA_003096255.1 Candidatus Bathyarchaeum sp.
ATTGTATGTCCATCTGCAATAGCTGGACACTGTCTTCCAGTCCAACCAGTTAAGGTCCATAGCGTGTCTCCGGTAAATGCATCTATACAGACTGTCTTTGATGGGTGCATTGGTGGATCGTACATCTTACCCTCTGAAAGGATAATCTTGCCATCAGCAATAGCGTTGTTGTACCATAGCTCGTAGATGCCGTATGGAGTGTCTAGTCCAGCGTCTCCGCGGGTCCAATTCCACACGATATCACCAGTTGTCAGATTGATTGCATTAACCCAGCCACCATAGTCCCAAACATAGCACATGCCATAAGCGATATCACCTGAACGGGTGATAGTGCTCCAAGCATTACCTTCTAGTGTAACGGGACCCCACAGCTTGTCTCCGTCTTCCAGTGAATAACCATAAGCTTCGTTCGTGTCTTTGTTGTGTAAGACATATACGCCTTCGCCTGCACAAAGCAGACCGATGTCTTCCATCATTGGTAGTGTGTGGTTTACAGGATTAAAGATTACTGCGCCTGTAAGAGGATCCATTGCAGCTACAACCTCCCATCCGAGGTTCAGGGAGATGAACATTCCAGGTGTAGGTGTCTGACGAAGCAAGATTGCTTCAGGGGTTACTGCGCTAACACCAAGGCTGAGTGCTTCACCGTTGAGTTCAGCAGGTATTGGTGCAGACCACTCTACTGCATCGTCCCAGTTGTAGGTGCCGCTTATGCCCAAAGTTAGCGAATCGCCACCATACAGTTTGCTGGAGTTCCACAGATTGAGTTGACCTCCACTCGCATACCAGCCTAGGATCGCTCCCTCATGCCCGTATCGGGTGTCTAGCAGGAAGTTCGCAGATGTGACATTGTCAATTGTTGCTAAGTACATTCCAGAATATGCATCATAGATGTTGAATTCGCTAGCAGAGCTGAAGAATCCTCCACCTACTTGACCATACAACACTGACCAGCATCCGAATTCTTGAACTGATGCGAAACGGAATGAGTGACCCATCCGAAGATGTTCTGCACCTGTTTCGCCAGCTGTTCTGCTCCACATCACTTCGCCTGTGCGAATGTCCACAGCTTCCCATGAAGTTGGAGTAGCACCTGGACCAGAGAATTGGGTGTAGTATAGTACTCCGTTGATGATTATTGGCTCAAAGTAATAGTTGATGATCGTGGTGGTCTTGAAGTTGCTTTCTTGGTCAGCATAAATTGGACCACCTGGTTGACCTCCGAAATGAGTTGCTTTTGACCACATTATGTGACCAGAGTCTGGTGCTTCGCTGTATGGGTTGAAGTTACCCATTGCATTATACTGGCCAGTAACTGCAAATGCAGGTGTGGCTAATCCAAACCAGCTTCCTCCGAGGTCTCCCCAACCCCAGTTTGTTGCATAGATTGGACGAGTCCAGTATTCCTCTGGGTACTCATAAGATTTATAGTTCCATTGTGCAGGTTCTTCTTGCACAGTGATGGTCAATATTTCGCTGTGACTTTCTGCATAATCATAGTTGTAATGTACTGATGGTCCAAAGAATGATGATGCCTGGTAATCGACGTGCTGTTCAGGGTAATGAGCCTGGAGAGTCCAGTCACCTATCTGATCAGGTACAAAACTGAAATATGTTCCTCCCGTTGAATCGGTTGGTTGCATGTCGTAAGTAACCGTGGTTTCATCAGGTTTGGTGACTTCCACAGTTATACCTTCGTACATAACACCAGTACCACTCATTCCTCCAGTTAGTGGAGGTTTGGTCATGAATGGGTTAACGTACAAGGTTTGACCTTTACCTATAGGATTAGGTGCTGCACTGAGCATCAAGAAGGTTGGTACCGTAGTTGATCCGTCTGTTAAATCTGGCGCTTGTCCGCCGACTGGTAAGACTGCCATGAATGATGTAATTGTTAGCACTAAAACAAAAGCCATTATTAGTGAATATATTTTCTTTCTATGTTCCATTGTTTTTTTACCTCTTTTTTTCGTTTTTATTTTTTAACGTAAACCCATTCTTACATTACTTATATTTAAGATTTAGTAACGCAACCGCACAGAAGTCCTGTTAATAAAAAAAACTTGTTAAAATGAAATAGTACATAAAAAAAGAAAGGGGGGAATTGGTTTATTTCTGCTTTTTGAGGATCGCGAATAATCCGAGGACTATTCCGACCACAGCAAGCACAATTATAACCAAGTCAATCATCAGGTACGCTGGCATGTCTGGGCATTGATTGCATTCTGGATACTGTGGAAGCATTGCAATGGTTCTTGAAGCAGCGTCGTGTGCAATCTCTTCTTGTGTTGGAACATCTGGGTATGGTGGAAGCATCGCGATTGTTCGTTGAGCTGCATCGGCAGCAATCTCTTCAACTGTTGGTATATAGGGGAATTCTGTTGAAGGACCTACTGAAATTGCAGTTTCTGCGTATGACCCGAAGTATCCTCCGGATCCCACGAAAGTAGCTACAATAGTGTATTTGCCTTCGACTTCTGGAGTCCAGCGATAGCTGAATGAACCGCTCATGTCTGTGTTAACTCGGTAAATGTCGTGCCATACACCGGATTCATCAACTGCGTTCAAGATTACTTCAACGCCTGTTGCATCTCCGGGCATTTCGAACTGTTTGTAGACATATAGCATCCAGTCGCTCATGCTTGCGTCAGATATTGCAGGAACACCGTTCGGGAACCGCATTGTCACTTTGATGTCCTCAGTGCCAGGAGATACATCCATGACTGTGCCTTGTATTAGTACAGGTGTGCCTACTGATTGTGTGGTTTCTGGTGCTGAAACTGTAGTTGCACTTGGACCTTTGCCTACAGCATACACGCGCTGGTCATATGTGTCCATTGTTGCCATAACGCTGTCGCCGATAACTGCACGTCCACCCCAGCGGGTTGAACGGAACAAACCATCGGCTCGCCATATTACTTCGCCTTCTGGATTGTCAGTTGTTGCGTTAAGACAGACGAATGCTCCACCTCTTGGTCTGGGGTCGATTGGCGAGTGCTCAAGGGTTCCACAATAGATTTTTCCGTCGGTAATGAACACAGGTTTTTGCCACCAATTGTTAGCCCATAAGATCTCCTTATAGGGGTCATTAACTTCATAGCTCCACTCTAGAACACCTGTTTGTATGTCATAGCAGTATACTATTCCGCCAACGCTTGCCCTGTATAGTCTTCCGTAAGCAATTGCTGTAGAAGCTGTATCGGTGTCATCTAACGCATCCAAATAGTACTGTGGTTCACTTGGTCCCCATAGCAAATCGCCTGTTTCCAGACTAAATCCATAATGTTCACAGGTTTCTTGTAAGAACATGACCGCAACTCTGTCTTCCTGACTCCAGCCGACAAAGCCGCCGCCAAAGAAGCCAATACTTAGGTTGCCTTCAGCCCAATAGTCTGGTGCATCCCATGTGTTGTCGAATAGTAGTGTTCCTTCTTCTCCTGGTACCAAACTGATGCCCCATAGAATAACTCGTTCCTGGTTTAGGCTCATCCCTACTGCCATATCATCAATCCATGTTGCAGAACTTTGTATTGATCCTCCTGAACCTGCAGTGTATGGTTTGATATATTCAATTCCGCGTGATGCATTGAATGTTTTCATATTAGCTCGTGCACCCCAACTGCCTGAGTTGGGTGGCGTTTCACCTAGCATTACAACTAGAGTTGAGTTCCACTTTTGAATATTTCCGCCGCTAAAACTGTATCTAATGATTTCGCCGTTTGGACCATAGAGGTTGCTGCCTGAAGGTACGCCTTCATATGTCATTAACCAATCTCCAGTGAAGGGGTCAAATGCATACCAATTACTACCAATGGCTATCCACAGGTAATCGAAATTGCCGTGCATGTTAAAGCCTTCCCACTGGAACATCTGACCGAAGGATATTGTTCGGTTATCCATCATAACTTTAGCCCATAGTTCTTCTCCGGTACGTAGATTTACACAGTGTGTTACGACGGGTTGGTGATAGGTGCTTTCTTGCCAATAGAGATTTCCTGCGACAATTATGGGTCTTGAATCGAAAGATCCGCCACTTGATCCTTGCCATTTGCCTTCATATGCGTCTCCGATTTCGAAGGAGTGTCCACCATAGGATCCTCCTACGAGACCTCCTGTGGTCATCTGTTGTGTCCATAGTATGTGAGCAGTATCTGGTGCATCTTCATTGTAGGGAGCGTACATGTTTGGAGGAGTATTAAGCCAACTTGCTGAGATTTTATACCATTCTCTAAGCTGTGCATCTATTGGACGAGTCCAGTATTCATTTGGTGTTGAATGACCTGGATAATACGGTTGGGGTTCGGCTGTAACTTCAACATCTACAACTGGGCTGTTACTTTCTAGGTATGTCAATTCATAGGGTGCACCACCCCAGAATGGACTAACCATCACAGCCTGTTCAGGAAAGGTTGAGTACAACTGGTATGTTCCAATTTTATCTGGATACCAAGTGACTCCTGTTCCACCTGTTGAGTCTGTTTTTGGTACTGGCAGAGTAGTTTCGACGTTTTCAGGGTCAATGACTGTAATGGTCATGCCTTCCCAGCCCAACTCTGCGTTGGAACGTGATTCTGTAATTCCGACGTGGAGTAGTACAGGCTGGGTGACACCTACAGGATTAGGGATAACACCAAGATATGCATATGTCTTTTGTGTTGACTGTGCAGATACTTGGGGTAAAGCAACAATTATTGCAGATATTGTTAGTACGGTAAGTAAAGCAATAGTGGTTAGTTTAGATTTGTTGATATCGATTTTCATGTTTTTTTCATTCCCAATTTTTTGAACACCTACATTCTTGCAGTTTATGTAATTAAACGTTGCCCTGTTACGCGAAAAACCTAAAAAGTAGCCATAAAAAGCACAAATTTTCCAATGAATCTAATCATCCGAGCATGTAAAAGCACATTAAATTCACCAAATTCAAGCCAAAAAAAATCCAAGACACAAACAGCAAGAAAATTACATAAAAAGTTCTCTTTTGTTCGCTAACTTACAAGTTTAAACTACAAAACACATCTTTCTAAATCATGAAAGATTAAGTTTGGACTTGGTGGCTCTAAGCAGATGTGCAAGGGCTGTTTTTGTTGCTGAAAAACCGTATGTCCCACCTTTAGCGAACATGCGGAGAACATAGCGGGGACGAAGGTAGAACCTGTGGAAAGCTTCTTCGCGGAATTTTTTCACTTCCTGCATGCTCATTGTTGGTAGCTCAAAGATGGGAGTTGCCGTATCATACTTGTTGAAGTCAGTTACTTTTACCCAACCCATCTTCTTCACATAATCAGCCATCGGAGTTCCAGGATAAGGCGTCGCAATATAGTAACCTATGTCATCAGGGTCAATTTCCTCAATAAATTTGATTGTTGCCCAAGCGGTCTCGCGAGTCTCACCTGGAAATCCAAAAACGACACTTGCAATGGTCATAAGTCCAACTTCCTGAGCCATCTTAAAGGCCTTTTTCGTCATAGTTGCAGTAAATCCCTTTCCCA
>PIXS01000075.1 GCA_003096255.1 Candidatus Bathyarchaeum sp.
ATTATGGGCTCATCTGCAAACTCGCCCACTTCGACTCCTGCAGCTTCAAGTCCCGCTTCCACAGTCTTGATTTTGAGGTCATGAGGGTTAACTGGCATGCTGCTGCTGACCTTTCCCCTCGCATCTACGCCCATTGCTAACAGGACACTCAACGCTGTTGTGGTGCCCCCGGGAATGCTTTCGCCAATCACCAAGTAATCGGCTGTTTTTGCAAGGTTTTCTCCAGCAACCTTTGCCCTGTTCAAAACTTCCTCTGCATTGTCTAGAGCTCTGCCTGTTCTGATGTCTCTTCCGGGGCTGCCTCCCAACTCCACGAAGGGAACATGGGGCTTAACCCTTAATCCAGCATTCACAACTAAGGTCGGGATGTCCGCTAGCTTCAGGGCTGACATTGTTATCAGCGCTGGGGTCGGGATTCCATCTGGAGTTACGGGCACGCCTGGTATGCATTTGCATTTTCCGAAATGGAGAAGTTCTACGTCTGCTGGGGGCGTGTAATCTGTTATTTCTGGGTTTGCTCCTGCTGCTGATATGCCCTCTATTTTTGCTGTTTCGGTTACGCCGATGACACAGAGGAACATGGGCTTCTTTTCTTTTAGCTGATTCTGCATTGCTGTGCCTTTGGTTGTGTTGTGTGTTTGGATTATGTCAAACATTTTCTTCATTTCCACATCTTTTTTGCTGGTGTGTGCCCACAAGTTGCACGGTTGGTGTATCCAGCCAATCATTTAAATCTGTTACTGCAAACAGTTTCCTCAAAAGCGAATCAAGGTTGGTCTGTATGGAATCCAAGTTCAACAATTTGCCTCTTCTCAAGTATCTGGAAGAGCATGGAGTAACCCTGAAGGACATGATAGACACTGCGCTGGAGATGTTTGTGCCCCATCCCGGTGTAGAAACAAAAGAAAAAGCTGTTGAGCTGTTCAAAGCAGGATTCTATGAGGCACTATCAGACGTAAACGTTTCAGTCCTTGAGGTGGCATGCTTCCGCGCAGAAGAAGACGCCCGAGCAGGTAAAGTTCCCCTTCTTCCCGTAGAACAGTTTACGACACGTCCTGGATTGATAGTTGATGAACTGCTGGGCATGACCATAGCCAACTACATTGCTGGAGCACGGGGAATCTTTGAGTTTGTAAGATTTGACCAGTCTAAACCTGGTATCCTGAGGAAGCTGGGTCCAATAGCAAACGATGCTGTAGGCGGGCTCATAGCTGGGGTATCGTCTAGAGTTTATTCTGGGGCTCTGGAAATGGAGAACAAAAAAATGGGTGAAGCCTAACTCGCTAGCTAACACGGGTTACAGCAAAAAAGGATGAGTGAGCTTTTAGGCTTCAATGTTCACGGGCAGGTTTGCGTATGCGTGGACGCCTGCGTTGTCGATGATTTCGTAGCCCACTAGCAGATAGATGCGAAGTATCGGCTTGTCGATTAGGTCTGCTCCTAGGGCTTTCACGGTTACGGTTTCGCCTTCAGTTAAGTAGCCGCTTGAATAGAGTTCTTCGCGGGATTGGATTTCGTCGTCTACTGTCCATTCTTCGGGCAAGTGTATTCTGGTTTGTTCTGTGCCTGTGTCTAATATGAGCATGCCTTCTTTATGATTCACAACTGTTCCTTCAATTTCCACAGGCTCCGAATGATTCATGAACCACAACCCAAGGGCAAATTTGAAGGCTTCAGGACTGCACTCCTCCAGTTCTGATAGGGCTAACTCTTCTCCCAGCTTTGCACTTGGCTTAACCGCGTGAGTGAGGGGAAAGACAATCACCATGCAGGCAACAATCGACGCCAAAATTATCGTCAACGTTTTTGTTTTCGAATTCACGTCCTTTTTTTCACCTCCATCACTGTCAACTCAACCGTGACTTCGCTGTCAAACAAATAAAAGCCGACGCACCGACAATATGCACCAAAAATGAAACCCAAGTATTCACATGTTCGTGCGGCATATTAGCTTCCTAATAGCAGTAGATTGTTGAAAAAAATCTTTTTTCTGAATTTTTTCTGCGCAGCACAGCTTCTAATCTGAAAGTTCACACTTACGTTAATCGTCAACCAGCAGCATGTTGGTGTCTAGTCTTTGTCTTTTTCAAGTTCTTCGCTGAGAATCCTTTCTTCCATGTGCAGGAGAAGCCCGATTCGGCGTTCCCATTTTCTGAAGAAACGGTGCTGAGCAAACAATGCAGAGACTGTGTAAGCTAAAGCGACAACAATCAGGACCATGAGCACCATGGCAACAACGGCTCCCTGTGCTAGGGCAGTCAACATAACCAGGAACGAAACCAGCAGCAACAGAAACGTAACTATGACTCCAATGAGTGACCCTGTCCTGAATCTGTTCCACTCTTTATCCAGCTCATAAAGGAAGTCATGCAGCGACCTCAAAGGATACTGAGTTTCCTGTTTTTCCTTATCCCCACTCATAGACTCCACCATAACGCCCTAATCACATAGCCCTTTACAGCCAATATTAATACTGATGCACCAAAGGTGCAACTACC
This sequence comes from Candidatus Bathyarchaeum sp., assembly GCA_003096255.1. The sequence continues at coordinate 2,499 of PIXS01000075.1, forward strand.
CCTACAAGATTGAAGGCAAAGATTTCCGCAATTCACTGTAAATGTTCCTTCCCTTTTCAGTTAACGCACAATGCCCCTCATCCGTTTCCTTGAGCAGACTCCTCTCTATCAAATACGAAAGATGCTTCAGGAAATCATCGTAAGAAAGGCTGGTTGCTTTTCGCCAAACATAAGTGCGGGGCTGAGGACCACGATTATAGAAAAGATACTCCAGAATCTCAAATCTAATCTGAACTGCACCTTTTCTTACCCTAGCCATATGCCACACCAAAACTGTAGGCGAACAATACCTCTTACGTGCTACGAACCATATATCATTAATTGCATAACCAACATCCATTACACCATAGTTTCTGCCCATACCGAAACTTTCATACAAGTTGCAGTAAAAGAAAACATTCCCGCCAAAAAGTTAATATCATACGGAATTTATAACGGCAAAGCTTATTAATGGGCACGCTGGTTTACGTTGATAGCTTCAAAACGAAAATTTGAAGCTTATTAAGGAGACCCGGCTTTTAGGGTTGGATGGTGCCTGCCCAGAGGAGGAAACTCCCAATTTGAAAAGAAATGAGATAGAACCTTCAAACTCCCCCCGTTATGCTAAAAAAATATGGAGGACTTAGAAAAAATTTGTCAATCTCAGAAAATGATCTTTTACTCCTCCAGAAATCTTTCTTCAAAGAGAAAGGTCTTGTTAGACAGCATCTAGACTCATATAACAAGTTCATCGACACTGGACTCCAAGAAGTTATCGATGAAACTGGAGAAATCAGCATCGAAATCCCAGAGATGCCATACAAAATAAAACTTGGTCAACTTTGGGTGATAGATCCCCAATCTAAAATCAGTAGACCATACAAAACCGAAGTTGACGGAACAAAACATGAAATTTTCCCCATGGAAGCCCGATTCCGCAACCTAACCTATGCGGCGCCTCTAGCGCTGGAGATGACTCCAGTTATAGATGGTAGAGAGCAGGAGCCAGAACTTGTTCTCATCGGCAATCTTCCTGTTATGCTTAAATCTAAACTCTGTATCCTCAGCCAACTAACAGACGAAGAACTGATTGAATATGGAGAAGACCCCCATGACCCTGGCGGTTATTTCCTGATCAACGGTTCTGAACGTGTTATCGTTGCCATGGAGGACTTAGCGCCAAACCGCGTTCTTGTAGATATTGATACGCGAGGAACAAAACCCGTCTATCAAGCAAAAATCTTCTCAACAACTGTGGGCTTCAGAGCAAGAATTCAGTTGCGTATGAAGTCTGACGGCGGACTCTTTGTTTCGATTCCTGGAGTGCCAACAGAAGCCCCCTTCGTGATTCTGATGCGCGCCCTTGGAATAGAATCAGACAAAGAAATTGCCGAAACCGTTTCCCCAAATGCTGTTGTGCAGAATGAGCTTGAAGCATCCTTTGAGAAAGCCGCAGGATTCGATACAATTCAAGACGCTGTAATGTACATCGGTAACCGTGTCGCCCATGGACAGGTAGAAGAATACCGTAACCAGAAAGCCAAAAGCATAATCGACCGCAACTTTTTGCCACACCTTGGCAGAACCGAAGAAAACCGTCTAGAAAAAGCGCTCTTCCTTGGCGAAATGGCTAGCCGAGTCATCGAACTTAAGACTGGAATCAGAACACCAGACGACAAAGACCACTTCAAAAACAAGCGACTCAAACTTGCAGGTCCACTGCTGGCTGACCTTTTCAGGATAGCCTTCAGGAACCTGTGCCGAGACATAAAATATCAGCTTGAACGAATGGGCGTCAAAAGGCAGCTTATCACAATCTCAGCAGCTGTCCGTCCTGGTATAGTTACTGACCGTCACCGTCACGCCCTTGCAACAGGCAACTGGGGCAGAGGACGAGTCGGAATCACCCAGCTTCTTGACAGAACAAACACCGTTTCTACCCTAAGTCACCTCAGAAGATTGCAGTCTCCACTCAGCCGAAGTCAACCAAACTTCGAGGCACGAGACTTACATCCTACTCACTGGGGACGACTCTGTCCAAACGAAACACCTGAAGGGTCGAACTGTGGCTTGGTAAAGAATCTTGCCTTAGCTGCTTCTACTTCCATCTTTGTTGACCCTGACACTGTTAAACAGAAGCTCTATCAGCTGGATGTTATTCCGATAGAGGAAACAGACGTAGAAATACGAAATTCAAGCGCCAAAGTTTTCGTTAACGGCTCTATTCTAGGTTATTGTGCGACACCGCAGAAGTTGGTTGACGAAATAAGAAAGAAACGCAGGAATGGAGAACTCTCCACTGAAGTTAACGTTGCCTACTTCTCAAAGGTTCAAGGAAGAAGCGAAGAGGTTTACATCAGCTGCGATCAGGGACGTGTACGCCGTCCACTGATAGTAATCGAAGATGGTGTGCCAAAATTGCAGCCTGAACATGTTGACAAGGTTCGTTCTGGAGAATGGAGCTGGAGCGACCTTATCAAGCAGGGAATCCTTGAGTACATTGACGCTGAAGAAGAAGAGAACATTTTTGTTGCCTTAGACTTTGATCAAATCAATGAAGAGCACACCCACTTGGAAATTGCCACCTACACAATTCTTGGAATTTGCGCATCTATCATACCTTACCCTGAACATAATCAGTCACCCCGTAACTCTTACGAGGCAGCCATGTCCAAGCAGGCTTTAGGTATCAACCTGACAAACTTCCCTAATCGTGTTGACTCCCGCTGTCACATTCTTCACTATCCCCAGACTCCATTAGTAAAGACTAAGCCCATGGAAATCATAGGATACACCAATAGACCTTCAGGGCAGAATTGTATTGTTGCAATTCTTTCCTTTGAAGGCTATAACATGGAAGACGCTATCATATTCAACAAAGCATCCATCGAACGTGGCTTAGTGCGCTCTACATTCTTTCGTATTTACGAGGCAGAGTGCCGCCAGTATCTGGGAGGACTTAGAGACAGATTCTTGGTTCCCGAAGCAGGAATCAGAGGCTACAGAGGCGAACAATACTACCGCCTTCTTGAACCCGACGGCATCGTAAGCCTAGAATCTGAAGTAGCTGGAGGCGACGTTCTTATCGGAAGAACAAGTCCGCCAAGATTCCTTGAAGAGTACAAAGAATTCGAAGTCAAAGGCCCGACAATGCGAGACACTTCTGTTGACGTTCGGTCTTCTGAAGCTGGTGTAGTTGATGACATTTTCATCACAGAAACCGGAGAAGGCAGCAAAATCGTCAAAGTTCGAGTAAGGGACCAGCGTATCCCCGAATTAGGAGACAAGTTTGCTTCCCGTC
>PIXS01000076.1 GCA_003096255.1 Candidatus Bathyarchaeum sp.
CTGCTTTTGACATAACTCCCCTAGAGTACGTGGACGCAGTAATCACTGAAAAGGGAATTTTTGTTCCAGAGCTTAGCCTGAAGCCAAAAAGAAAGGATTAAAACATGCCGTTTACTGTGAAATTCTGGACGCTAAGTTTTGGAGAGTAACAGATACGGCTAAGCACAAATGCAACCAAAAACACTGCGTGAACAACCTTGACGGCGAATGCCAGTCACGGCTAAGAAACTGGTTAGGAAGATGCCACTTCAAACGAAGACCCAAACCAAAACAGACTAGCAGTTAACAGAGTTTTTTGTTGTTTGTTCTTTCCAAGAACACAGGTGTTCTTCGGGGAGAATTATAAAGCTCATCTACCAAGGGGATAAAGCGGAGATGAGTCATGAAATTTGAGAAAAAGTTGATTGCATGCAGTATTCTTGCCACTGTTATTGGAATTTCTTCGGTTTTACCGCTAATGTTCTTGATGCCTGCTACAGCAAGAGTTACAGCACCAGAAGCGGTTTCATCTGAGTCGTGGTTCAGCATCAACATCCCGTACTCTTACTGGATGACAAAGGATGGAAGGCTAGACAACTGGGATTTTGACCCAACAGAACTAGATGGGTCTGAAGATTACCCAGATGTTGATGAGTCATCAGTGGTTAGTTCCCAGTATTTGATAGCTCTTAATCTCACATTGAACGTAGACGCTACGAATTATCCTGCAGACGCCAGAATAGAATACTACCAAATAGATGTAAGTTCAGACAAAGGACTTATTGAAAGAAGGTGCTGGTTCGTTGGCACGGTTCTCAACGACAAAGAAAACAGTTCTTTCAGTTTTCAAGAATTTATGGAGAAAATCCATTTCGCTAGAAGCGACTTGTTTGGCAACGAAACCTTTGGTATTCTTAGCCCCCATGGATATGTCCGCAACCGTAGCGGAGGCATGGTACGACACCATTGGGAAGCTGACCTTTCATTACTTTGGCGCGTTGGTAGTGCTGGCTCAGGCACCACAGGAAACGGTGGTACTTCAAATTTGGTTTCAGCAATAAGGGAGGCAGAAACGCTTTCCATTATCGTGCGAAGAGTTGGGTGGGTAACTGTTAGCGCAAATTCAACTGCAGTAACACTAGTAGACAATGAGGTTGTTGAGGAGATACAACTCCAAAAATATGGTGACGGTTTCATTTACAACAACATTATTCCTGAAGAGCAACTGGCAGCAATTGACCCAACAAATCCGCCGATAGATTTCGGGAATTAGCTTGTTTAGGTGCCACTGATGGAGAAAGAGCTTGCAGGTAACACACTAATCGTCTACGCTTACGTTGTAGGGGAAAACAGGCCAGTTGGAACAAGGGACGTTATGCGGGGAGCAAACCTAAGCAGCCCAAGCGTGGCTCACAGGCACCTGCAGAAGCTAGAGGCAATGGGTTTACTGGAAAAAAACGAGTACAGCGAATACGTGGTCAAAGAAAAAGCCGGGGTGAGTGGACATGTGTGGGTGGGCAAAAGCCTTGTCCCTCGATTAATGTTCTACTCCTTCTTTTTTGTCGGCGCCTTCGGAGCAGAAATAGCAATAATACTGCTAAGCTACGTTATTCCAAACTTGGTAATCGAAACAAGCTTTCTTTTCTTAACAGCAATGACAGCAGTAGCCATGAGTCTCTTCGTAATTGAAGGAACGTTGCTACGTAGAAAAGCTAAAGCCTAGATTTTTTTCTGTTTTCGCCTCAAAATCAACATTACCACATAGACTGCGACTGCTGCCAAAAAACTTCCAATACAGAAGATGTAAGATTCTAGTCCAGCTAAAATTCCGCCGCTGAAAAAGGGGTTATACGCTGAAGGATAGAAGGGCTGTATGTCAGAATATATCGGCGAATCAAGCAGTATGTGAAGATAGATACCAGAAAAAGAGGCTACTATGATTCTTTTGAAAGAAACTTTTTGTTTTATCTGGAAAAAAGCCAGCACAGGAGTTAGTTTGTCTCGTATTTTGAACATTACCAGAGCAAGAAGAACTGCAACCAGTGTTCCACCTAGAAAAGAGTGAAAAAATCCATGTAAGGGATAATTTAGGTCGAAAAACAGAACGAGAAAGGGTTCCACGTCTACGATGACGTTTGCAACGAGAAATGTTGGAAAATCAATTAACCCAAGAAGCACTAACCCAAGAAACAAACCTGGACCAATATGATAAGGCGTGAAAGGCATGCTTGCACGTATGCAGAACAGAAAACTTAGCTTTTGTTGTCTGGTCTATTCACGTAACTTTTGATGTATTAACAAGCCCATTTTTGAAAGCTACAACCATCAACGTTGATACAACAAGCAACACCAACACAAAAGCCAAATCTACAGGAAACTCAGGCACCACGATTATCTGACTGGCTGGGTGCAAGTAGCTCAAGTAAATGTAAGTGTTCTGGGAGTCTGTTGCGTTCCTAAATGGCTGGGCTACACCGTTCAGCTGAATTGTGTAGTTGCTGTTCCAGACGTCCTCAATAAACGAGTTAGGAATTGTTATTCTACAGAACCCTGCAGTGCCTGTAGGTCCAGACATACTAAGATTGAATCCATCTGCAGTAACATATGCAGCCGTCAAAGTAGAATTACATACCAGTTCTGCGTAGAAGCGTTCTCCATTAGCTACCACAACTTCGAACATCTGTACAGGAGCAAATAATGGATAATGGTCCCTGTTCATTAGTGCTTCATCGATTATTCCATCGCTTCCAAGTTGGCCTTGAGAAACTCCCATGTTGACATCTGTGCCATTTTTGCCCCAGTAGTTTCCTCCAGAAGGATAGCTGATGTTCCAGTTGTCTGAGTCCCAACTTCCATGACTGATTGTGTTGCTCTCAAAGTTGTTGTGATAAATTGTGTTGTTTTCTGTGTTGACAAAGTGAATATTTTCGTAGTTAATGCTTATTGTGTTGCCTACAATCTTGTTATTTGAAGATTGGTCCAGCCAGACTCCATTTGTGCCATAGGATATGTTGTTTCCGACAATTATTGTTTCAGACGAGAAGTATGTGCGTACTCCTGTGCTGTATGTGTCTATCTGATTGAAGGAAATTGTGTTTCTGTCTGATTGGTTGATCAGATAAATTGTGTCACTGTTGCCTGTGAGAGTGTTGTTAGTGATAAGTGAGTCTGAAGTGTGCGCTAACAGAATGCCCTGCAAATTGTTTTCCAGTATTAGCCCCTCAACAGTTATGTTCCTTGAATTGACCAGCCCAAGATAGCCAACATCTGGATAAGTTTCCGAATTAATGACAAGGTCACTTTTGTCAATCAAATAGTATATCGGTTTTCCATTAACAGTATTTGACGTGTCAACATCCACTTCAAAGTCTTCAACCTCGTAACCAAAAACTCCAAAGTTGCTACGACCTCCAGTGATTGTGTTGTTTCTGACTAAACAGTTTGGAGATTCGCTTATGCTTAAGCCCCTTGAACCCGCTTCGATTTCGTTGTTCATTATGGTATTCATTCGTGAATTTTCAAGTTCTATACAAACTTCTCCGTTTCCGCTGAGCTGATTTCCAGAAATTATGTTATCACTAGAGGAACCGAGCCTAATTCCTCTATGGGAACCTGTAACCACATTATCCACGATTTCAAAGTTAGAAGCAGAATCAAGTGCAATACCATACATTGGATCATTTTCGGATAATGTGTTTCCTGAAACAATTCCATTGTGACAACTTTGAAGGTGAACAACCCATCCGTGAAGGTCAGTCAGGGTATTTCCAACGATACTAATGTTGGAGCAACCCAAGCAACTAATGCCGCTGTCGGAAGACATGATTATGTTGTTTTGAATAACATAGTTGCTTCCTGGTTTGATGCTAACAGCACAACTATCACCATTTCTTATGGTCATATTGGCTAAAGTGACATCGGATGCAGTAACATAGAATACATATCCCTCAGGGTCACTTCCAGTTCCGTCCACACCATATACAGTTGTTGTTGAGGGAGAATCCCCAATTATTGAAACAGACTTGTTAACGTAAACAGCCTCGTAATACTTTCCTGAACCAACAAAAACAGTATCGCCACTATTCGCGGCATTAATTGCTGACTGTATAGTAAGATATTCGTCTGGAACTCGCAAAACTCCAGATTCCGCCTGAGTCATAGGCACATTAATGGTTAACGATAAGAAACAAACCAGAAGTAAACAAGACAAAAACCCAAACACTTTTGTTTCCATTTCAATTCCTACATTAGCTAATATTTTTTGCATAAAAAACGTTTTTGTAAACATTTCTTGACTAGAATAACAGGGCAAGTCGACTTTAAGTCAAGATTATTTGACAAGAATATACTTCATAGCATAATTTCAGTTTAGTTAATACCCCCCAGTTACGTATGGAATTAAACATAGCTTTTGCAGTTTCTGCCTTAATTTTTGTTATATCTTTGAAAAATTTGTTATTTAAGAAAAACATCATGTAAATAGAGGCGAAAACAAAACATCACAGTTGAAAGGCGAGTTGTATGAAAGAACAAACTCTAAAAATTTTCTTGTACTCTTGC
>PIXS01000077.1 GCA_003096255.1 Candidatus Bathyarchaeum sp.
GAATTTTCCCGGCTTGACGCTATTCTTTCGGGCAATATTGAATACCGCAGTCTGTATCTCGTCCTCTGTTGAGTCAACCTGCAATGCTTGAATAAGCTCGTCCACAGCAACTTTTTCGTTTTCGTTCAGTTCTACGGCGCGTTCCGTGATTTCAGTGAAGTCTTTTGACCAGTTAAGAGCGTAGCCGATCCGCTGCTTCAGGTCATCAGATAAGCCGTCTTTTCCGTAGCCGTAGCCCTGAAGCTTCTCCAACACAAAATCGGTTTCAGAGCCCTCAGGAGCCATCTTAGCCAAGAACGTAAGCAGATTATAGGGCACATGAACCCCAGACTTGGAAGGAGCCTCAAAAAGCATACAATAATTGTAGAGCCCAACCAGCTTCGCCTTCTCCTTCTTGTCCGAAACAGGCTTCTTTCCAAAATAAACATCCTCTAGGTCATCTAGCTCATTCATGTACTGCGGAATATCAGTGACCGACAGGCTTCGGGCACCCACAAACCGCTTCAACGTAAGCAACAACAAAGACTGCGGCGAACCATACCTAAACCAGACCTGAGGAGTGAAAACGTTGCCAGCCGACTTGCTGATCTTCTTTCCGCTCTTATCAAGGTACATTTCATAACGGGCATGAAACGGAGGAGCCCAACCGAATATCTCCTTGCATATCCTGTCGTTCACCCTCACCGAATCCGAAATATCCTTACCAAAAGGCTCAAACCTGACATCAAGGGCTTTCCAGCGGGCAGCAAACTCCACTTTCCATCCCAGCTTGCCCTCAGCTTTAGTGATGTCTGCTTCGCCCTCGTGTCCACAGCCCTCCAGCCACTTACCACGTACTTCCAGCCCTTCACAAGTATACAACACCTTGTCCTCGTCAGAGAGAAACGTGTGAGCCTTAGTCGTGTAAATCTTGCCACAGCGAGCGCAAATCGGAAAATATGGAAGAACATCAACAAACTTTTCTTGCCCAACCTCATCCTTCACAATTTCCCCCACACGCTGAGCATTAGCAAGAATCATCCTAATCGGCTCATTGAAGAGCCCCATCGCGTAAGATTTTTTGGCAGACATGAAAGTGTACTTTATTCCACTCTGATCCAAAGAATCCAAAAGCAGACTGGTCATGTGCTCCCCGAAACTCCCATGACAACCATAAAGGTCAGGAATAGACGTCACAGGATAACCCAGATATTTGCTCAGCGACTCCGGAAGCCCAGCAGGAACCTTACGTAAACCATCCAAGTCATCAGCAAACGCGATATACTCTGACTTGAAGCCCTGCTCCTGAAGAGCCAAAGCCACAGCATAAGACCTTGCACAATCAGCGAAGCTGCCGATGTGCGGAAAACCAGAAGCTCCAAGACCGCTCTCTGTTCTTATGAGGTCTAGGCTTCTTCCCAGTTTACGCTCCCGCTCTATGATCTTTACTGCGGTTTTGTCGTACCATGTTCCGTGTCCAATAATCTTTTCAGGCATGACTCAGATTTCCTTACAAGCTCAGCATACAGTAGCAGAAGGGTTAGAACAAAACATAAAACGGTTTCGCACACAAGTTTCGTTGGAATAACCGTTCCAAAAACTGGAACGCATACACCGCAGTGTCCCTTAACTTCGGGTTTAACCACAGTATCTGAACGGTGAAAAACCATGAAAACAACAAACAAAATTGCGATCGCTATGATCATAGTGACCATCATAGCATTTGCAGCCCCAGCATCAGCATACTTTACAACCCAAACAATAGAAACAAAAGCAGAAAGAATTGTAGACATCGCCGCCGAAGCACAAGAAAGAGTAACGGACATAGTGGCTGCCGTTGAGGCAAACGCCACCGCAATGCTTCAAATCACTGACGCGGAACTAACTGACGAATTCTACGGCAACCTTTCGCTCTGCGTACAGGCAGGAACAATGGTGAACGGAGAAGCAGCATCCGCAGATGGTGAAGGCTGGACATACCTGAACGAGGCACAGCTGGCACTACAGGCAGGCGAATACGAAGAAGCCATCGAATATGCACGAGAAGCTCTAGAGATATTCCGTGACGCCCTAAGATCAATCCACGTGATCCTATGCGAGGCAGACGTTGAATTCGGGCAAATACTTGACCCGCAGATACTCCAAGAAGCCATAGACCGGTCACAAGACAGAATAACAGAACTACGCGCCCTACTAAAAGACACAGAACTGCTAGACAAGCTAGATGATGCAGAAGATTGGCTAACCGATGCACAGGACCAGCTTGACTTAGAAGAAATCGAAGCCGCCAAAGAAAGCCTACGAGAAGCAAACGCGTTAATCAGCGAAGTCTGCCAAGACCTGAAACAGATAGCCCAAGAACTGAACCCCGGACGCATAAAAGGCTACCTTGATGAGGCTTACCAATACAGGGAAAGATTCAGAGAAAGATTTGGAAACGCATGGAACGAAGAAATAGACGTCGACAAGTTCCTTCAAGCAGCGGGCTACCAGAACGAAGAGGAGTTCATGACACAATTCCAAGAAATGATCAACAAAGCTCAAGACTCAGAGAACATTGATGAAGCAATCCAGAACTTGCAGGATATAGGTCAAATGATCCAAAAGATGGATTCAGATCTGACACAAGAGTTTGGGCGCCACAGAGGCGGACAAGGACAAGACATGCCGGGCAAGGGTAACGGTTTCGGCAACATGGGCGGCGGAAACAGCCCATAAACAACCCTTTCTTTCTTTTTGTTATTTTAGTTCAACTTGGTTTTCAAGCCCAATTTTTTTTACTTTAATTATGTCCAGTTTTTCTAGGCGCTTAACTAGCCGCCAAAGGCTTGTTCGTGGTATGTCAGGAAACCGTTCTCTTATTTGGGACTCGAAAGCCTTTCCCTCATTCTCTGCCAAGAACTGTATCACGTCCCTTTCTTCAGGGTTCAGCTGAGGATGCAACTTGAAAACTTTCTCAAGGTTTGGTCCTCTTCGTCTAACAAAAAGAACCACAACAACTACTACAGCCACAGCGGCTACAACAGCAACCAAATACTCAACAGGAAACGTGCTTGCAGGCGCTCCGTTGCTGGATTCCTCGTTTACAGTGAACTGGCTAACCTGCCCAGCTACTTCGACAATGTATGTTCCAGATGTTTGTTTAACGATTTTGAAGTCTACAGTGGTTGACGCGTCTTTGTCAAGGGTCACTGTTTTGGAGTCCGCTGTCGTCTGATTAACCAATAAACTAACAGTGTAGGAGCCTGATTGTCCACCAATGTTTGCGACCTGAACAGAGACTGTGACCTCTTCGCCTATTTCAGCATCAGCAGGCGTGACTTCTAGGTTGCTGATTTGGAATTGTGCTGGCGGAGTCAATGGAAACACGTAGATTATTTCCCATTGGCTGGGAAACAGGGACAATGTTATAGTGTTTCCGTTTGTGTCTATGGATGCGGGTACCTGATTCAGGTCAACTATTGTCGAGTCTTGAGGCAGACGGACAGTGAGGTTGTATTGGGCATCAACAAGGAATGTCCACTCTTCTGCATGTTTTAGAGTCAAAGAGGGTGTATCATACTCGACTGAGACAGTGGTAGCGCCCAAACTGAAAACAGTCA
>PIXS01000078.1 GCA_003096255.1 Candidatus Bathyarchaeum sp.
AATGGAGGAGATAGACGCGTCCGTGAAATATGTTGGCGGTTTTCCTATGGGCTGGTTCGAACTCGTCGATTATGTTGGAGTAGACGTTGAGTATGACGTCAGCAAAATCTTGCATGAAGCCCACGGCGAAAGATACAAGCCCCGCCTAGAACTCACTGAGCCTCTTGTGACGGCTAATAGGCTGGGTCGAAAGACGGGAACAGGCTTCTATGATTGGACAAAAGGAAGACCACCTATAGCTTCTGAGTTGGCTGGACGATATGATGTGGAGCGGTCATGGGCTGTTGCAGCAAACGAGGCAGCATGGATGGTTCAAGAGGATGTTGCGGAACCAGAGAGCATAGACTTAGGCATGAAGCTGGGGACAGGGTGGGCTTCAGGTCCATGCGAATACGCAGACAACAAGGGACTAGACTGGATTCTGGATAAACTGGACGCAGCCTACCGCCAACACAAAACAGAATTGTATAAACCCTCTCCTCTTCTCAAGGATTACGTGAAGAAGGGCTGGACAGGCAAAAAGGCAAGAAAAGGCTTCCACAAATACACGTAATCTTTCCATGAGAAATTCAGAAAAAATACTGTTTTCAACAATGTACCTCTATTAGGTTCCTAATATGAAAGAAGGCTGTTCTTAAAGGCGGGTGTGGCTGGAGATAGACTAAACTTTTTCTTGGGTTGAAGGCTTTTCTTCTTTTTGGAGTTTTATGATTTTTCGTACTTCAGTGGTTATTAGGATTATTGCTGGGATTATGACCATTAGCATGAAGCCAAAGGGGGTTCCTGCGAAGTGTAGAAAGTATCCGTAGTAGGGTATGGTTAGCAGTAGTGATCCTTGAATCTGGTCGGGTTTGACGAACCAGGGGTCAGGGTTTTCGTTGGCGTCACCCTTTGTCTTGAAGTAGTATGTGTCGTTCTCCACGATTTTGTCTATCACCCTATGGAGGGTTTTTAGGTCACTTCTTTGGAAGACGATGATGCTGTTGACTTTCACGTCTTCGGGGTTAACTCTTTCAACAACTACTATGCTGCCAACTGGAATGGTTGGTTCTATGCTTCCTGACATGATAATTGAGGAGTAGTAGCCGTTAACGATAAAGGGAAGAGCAGCCCCTGTTCTACATTGAATTAGGCTCCAAAAAGTAAGAGACATAAAAGAAGGAATGCCGCCAGTTAGCATGTTGCTTGGGCAAGTTATTTATCCTCAGTTTGGGATAATTAATCAGTTATTGAAGGAAACGGAGTTGGGATGGTATTATGCCTATGGCTTATGTTTTGATAACTACTGAGGCAGGCGCTGTCCATAGCGTTTTAGATGCCTTGAAGAAATTTGATAGTGTTGTAGAGACATACATGGTTTACGGCGTTTATGACATTGTAGCCGCGGTTAAGGCAGACACTATGGAAAAACTCGAAGAAATCGTCACATGGGACATGCGAAGCCTAGACCAAGTCAGGTCAACCCTAACAATGATAGTAGTCGAAGATACAAAATGACCTGAAGCTCTCTGTTTTAGGTTCTCAATCTAGTTTTTTTAAATCATATTGCAAACATAACTAGCCGTCAAAAACCGAAAAATCATACGACAACAACAGCTTTTAATGTTAAAAACTGTCCAGAAATCAACCTGTAGAACATTGAAAATCTTATATATCGCAATGCTGCCCTTTGTAGTTGAGTATCATGGCTGAAATTTGCCCAACTTGTGGACTACCCTCAGACATTTGTGTCTGCGAAGAAATAGGGAAAGAACAACAACGAATACGAGTGCGTTTAGAAACAAGAAAATGGGGAAAAGCGGTAACCATCGTCGACGGCATCAACGAAAAAGAAGCGAACCTGAGCAGGTTAGCTCAAAAACTCAAATCCTTTTGTGCCTGCGGCGGAACCGCAAAAAATGAGGAAATTATTCTGCAGGGCGACCACCGAGACAAAGTCAGGGAATACCTTATTCGTCAGGGTTATCCAGAAGCAAACGTTGAAGTCCAATAGGCTGAGAGGTCAAAGATGGGACGTCTATCCGATTTTCGTGAAGTAATCAAGGAACTGAAACATAAAGAACGAGGCGAAGAAACAGTCAATCTTTGCCCTAAATGTGGAAGCCCCAAAATATACCTAAGCAGCCTTAGCACATATCCTGGACTTTATGGAATAGCTCCCAGACAATACATTTGCCCAGAATGTGGCTACAATGGACCCATAGTAATGGAGCAAACAAAAACAAAAGAAGAGAGCTAATCGGGCAACTCTATGCCCAGTTGTCGTCTCAGACTCTTGTACCTGTTTCGGACAGTAACCTCAGTTACGCCCGCAGCCTCAGCAATATCCTTCTGAGTCTTCTTCTCATTCTTCACAAGACAAGCAATATACAAAGCAGCTGCAGCCAATCCCATAGGGTCTTTTCCAGCGGCTGCACGCTTTTTCCGTGCCTCATGAAGAATCTTGATTGCATGACCCTGAGTCGGACCAGAGATTCCTGTTCTCTCAGCAATCTTAGAAACATACGTGAGAGGGTTAGCGATGGGCATCTGAACATTAAGTTCTCTTAGGAGCAACCGGTAACAGCGAGCCACGTCCTTTTTGTCAACAAAACTGGCTTCAGCTATTTCCCGTAAGGTTCTGGGGGTTCCAGTTGTTCTGCATGCAGCATACAATGAAGCAGCGGCAATGGCTGCAATAGACCTGCCCCTTACTAGTCCTTTGTCTAGGGCTTTGCGGTAGATGATTGCGGCTTTCTCTTTTACTGGACCTGGAATGTATGACTTGTCGGAAAGACGATCCAGTTCTGCCATGGCTTGGGCAAGATTCCGGTCTATGGAAGAGTGAACACGTGATCGTATCTGCCATTTCCGCAGTCTCCACATCTGCAGTCTCGTGGAGAGAGGAAGTTTGCGTCCGAAAGCGTCCCTGTCCACTCGCCCGATGGCGGTGGATAATCCTTTGTCATGAACAGAATATGAAGTGGGCACTCCCACACGGCTTCTGGAGGCTTTTTCTTCTTGAGTAAAAGCTCGCCATTCTGGACCTTTATCCATCATTTGTTCCCGAACAACCAGACCACAGCCTCCGCAAATGGTTTCTCCCGTATCATAATCGTGAATAAGATTAAGACTTCCACATTCTGGACATTTTTCGTTTGTTCTACTACGGGAAATATCTTTCTTTTGCGTCGCTTATCGCCTCTCGGCATTTTTTCTGGCGAGAATTCCGTTTCTAGCGTGATTTGCCTTCCATTTAGGGTTCAGAAACGTGCATCTGGACCCGCCGTAGATACCCTGAGGTTATGACTTAATATATAAGCATTACGATTTGCCATCATGTACTCGACATCAAGTAAAACAGTACGTACACAGACCTCAGTTTTCACCTGTTTTTCCAAGAAATGATGAGAGATTTATTAGTGAGAACCGAACTTTTCCTGTAGGATGGCAAAACATAGCCCGGTGGTGTAGCGGTCAATCATGGGGGTCTCTGGAGCCCCTGACGGGAGTTCGAATCTCCCCCGGGCTACCAACTGTTTCATAAGTTAAGGGAATATTGGGGTTATTGGGTGTGGGTAAGCGTAAGTGTGTCTGTTGTGGTGCCGAGTTGGGCGATGATGATGTTATGAAGATAATTCTTGAGGATGGGTCCTGTGAAGTGTTTCCTTTGGATACTTGCCCAGAATGTTTCACAAAAGAGCTGGCAAAAAAGGCGCGCCGATAAAAGAAAGAGGATTTAAATTCTAACTATCCACACTGTAGAGAATTACTGGAGTGGGAAAGAACGAAAAAAGTTGAATTCGAAACAGCGGAGTCTCTCCACAACAACTGGCTGAGCTACAGCAAAAAACACAACATCGACAAGGACATCAAAGCAGTATACAGGCTACTGGATTCTTCCCAGATTGCACGAAACGATGAAGAGATTCTGGACATCCTTTACGATGCAGCTCTAGCTGTTTTTGATTCGACACCACAACTGGACAGTGAACTGAAAACTCGTGCACTCTACCACTTTTCATGTAACCTGTGCACGTGCGAAGAATGCCAAAAAGAGGCAGGGGCACACATTAACAGGAAGGGACAGATTCGAATATCAAAAAATTATTTTGATGGTGCACTGAATCAAGAGACATCCTCGCCAACGGGGATTCTTGAAATAATGTACACGATAGTCCATCAACTGCTGCATGGTATTTTTCCAGAACTTGACGAAGAAACCATTGATGAAAAGACTGAGCAAGCATGGAATAGTGGCATCAACGAATTAGCAAAAGAAAATTGAACTGAATGTTTCCATTTTGGTCAGCCTTTGAATAGTCCATAATCCTTATTTGCCACACGCGGCATGGTGCAGTAATTCAAGAGGAAAAATTCTCATGGGAAACTTAACTGTCGCGGTTCTTGGCAAGCTGGGCTACAGCAGCAACTTAGCCAAAAAGGGCACATCATCAGACATCACCCTCTACAACCACAAGAAGGGCGAAAGCACAATAACATACATAGAGCCTACACGCTACCCAGACCGCATGGCACCACTCTTCTACGCCTGCTCCTTAGCCAAAAAAGCCATCGTAATCGTAGAAGAATTAAACGCCACTTTAGGCGAAACGCTTGTGATGCTCCAATGTTGCGAAATAAGCAGCGGCTACTTTGTCCTCAGAAACTACATAACCCCAGAAAAGGTTCAGCCCCTCCTGAAGGACACAATTCTGGAAAACTACAAGTTTGTTGCCGACGAGCCAACAGTAATAAGAGAGGAAATTGTAGCGGAGGCAACACAAAGGGCAGCAAGCACAGAAAAGGAGACAGGAACTGTGCCAGTAGACCACGCCTTCAACGTTAAAGGCATAGGAGCCGTAATCTTGGGTGTAGTAGCAGACGGCGTAATCCAAAAACATGACACCATGAACGTTTTTCCGGGAACAAAAACGACCCAGATTCGTTCCATCCAAAAACACGACAACAATTTCGACTCTGGAGAAGAAGGCGACAGAGTAGGATTGGCTCTCAAAAATGTCAAAGTAGACGAAGTAGACAGGGGCACAGTACTAACAAACGACCCCACAATCAAAACATCCAACAAAATTGAAGCAAAAGCGTCCCTAATCAAATACTGGCCCACACAC
>PIXS01000079.1 GCA_003096255.1 Candidatus Bathyarchaeum sp.
CGAATTGACTCTGGCGTGTCAGTTGGACCCAACAGCAGTGTAGGCTCTTACACTGTAATTGGAAAAGACGCTGTTTTGGGCAAAAACGTAACCATAGAAAACTCTGTTGTTTTTCCCTCAGTAACAATCGGCGACAACGCCACAGTTAAAGGTGCAATTATTGGGGAAGGCGCAACAATCGGTGCGGGTACTCAAATTAGTGAAGACTGTATAATTGGTGACTACGCGTCAATTCACGGTAATCTTGTTATTCAGAGAAACGTTACAGTTTGCCACTCAAAAGAAGTAAAAGAGAATATTCCGGAATCGAAACGAATAATTTAAGTGCAGACATTTTACAGCTTCTTGTAAAATCTATCCGATAGATTTTGTGAACAGATAAAATGCTTGCAACAAAAATGTTCGCCATACATTAATAACACAGATACACAATTTGGTGAAGGAGAAAAAATGTCTAGAGTCATGAAGCTTGGCGGCAAAGACTTAGAAACACAACAGCAACTGCAACAACTCACCCTCTGCGTTGTAGGCTGCGGAAGAACCAGCCTAATTACTGCATGCCTTTTTGCCGAAGCAGGCTTCAAAGTCGTCGCAGTCGACTCTAACAGCCACATTATTCACCAATTGAAAAAACGAAAATCTCCTTTCACTGAAATTGACGTCCGAAAATTCATAGAACAACGCCTAAAAGACGCCGATTTTAGGGCAACAACAAACCTTAGAACAGCAGTTTCAGAAAGTGACATAATCTTGGTAGGCGTGCCAGCTTCTCTTGACAAAAAACGAAAACCCGACTACTCTAGGCTCGAAAAAACATGTAAAGACGTGGGAATGAGCTTAACTTCGGGGTCTCTTGTAGTTTTTCAAACCACTACAGGTCCAGGAATAACTGAAACTATAGGCAAAGAAACCCTTGAAACCGCTTCTGGTCTGGAAGCCGGAACTGATTTTGGTTTGTCTTATTTTTCTGTTCTAAATAACTCTTCGAACATTTTGAAAGACATGACCAGTGCAACAAAAGTTGTTGGCGGAATCACTAAACGAAGCCTCAAAGTAACTTGTCTGCTTTTGGAGGCAGCAATGAAAGGCGAAATAGTCCGAGTTAAGGACATCAAAACAGCTGAAGCTGTAAAACTGCTAAAAGAAGCATACACAGAAGTAAACATTGCTTTTGCCAACGAATTTGCCCAGTTTTGTGAAAAAGCAGAAATCGATTTTGTTAAAGTAAAAGCCGTCATCAATCCTCTAAAGTTTACAAAGATGGGTGGACTTCACATCTCGCGGGATTCACATTTTCTTGTTGAAGAGGCAGAAGCCGTAGACGTGAAACTGCGTATGCTTTCTTTGTCCACAAAAATAAACGACGAAACCCTTGACCATACAATACGTCTCATCCGTGACTCACTACGGTCAACCCAAAGAACCCTTAGACGAGCAAAAATAGTGATTTTTGGTGTTTCTTCTATGCCCAACCACAAGATTACAGTTAACTCTCCAACCAAGAAGCTTGTTAAACTTTTGAAAAAACGAGGGACAGCAGTAACCGTTTATGACCCCTTGTTTTCTCACCGCGAATTGGTAAACATGGGATACGAGACAGAAACAAGTCTATCCAAATCTGTGGAAGGCGCAGACTGTCTGGTTGTTGCAGTATCCCATGACCGCTTTAGCCGACTCAACCTCAACCGTCTTAAGATGCTGATGAGGCAACCCGCAGCATTAGTTGACATGGGACAAGTTGTTGACCCTGCAAAGGCTGAAAACGCGGGTTTTGTGTATCGCGGTTTTGGACGAGGAAACTGGACAAAACAGAAAACAAGCTAAATTTTAGCGGCGTTTCGGGGCAAGGCTTAAGTTTTCAAGCTACAGATGCTCTCTAAACAACAAAACAACCCTAAGCAGAGGATAATCAAACAGAGGCAAACAAAATGGCGAACTTGATGTTTTTCAGTTTATTGACCGCAGTTTCACTTCCAGCCGAAAGCCCTACTGGCTTTGTTAATTTAATGTTACTGAACCTTAACGAGTTTGTTCTGGCCGGTGTAATCATCCTTCTAAGTTTCGTTGTTACTTTGTTTCTCACAAAAAAATGGATAAAATCAGCCAACGCAACACAGCTCGTAGGAAAAGACATGAACAAGCCCGATAAACCCCTTGTTCCTCGTTCGGGTGGTCTCGTTGTTGCTGTTGTTATTTGTTTTGCTTTATTGCTTTACATTTTCATGAAAACATTCTCCATCGTAGGAGAGCCTTCATCTAACGTAGTTGAAGCCTTCGCAATTTCAACCACCATAATTCTTGCAGGATTCATAGGCTTTGTTGACGACATACTGGGCTGGAAAGAAGGCCTAAGCCAACTTCAGAAGGTGCTACTCACGATTCCCATAGCCCTTCCGTTGACGGTGCTAAATGTTGGCACAACAGTAATAGGGTTCCCATTTCTAGGCGAAATAGACCTTCAACTGCTTTATCCTCTATTGGTTGTTCCGCTAGGTGTGATTGGTTCAACAAACGGATTCAACTTGCTTGCAGGCTACAACGGACTAGAAGCAGGAATGGGACTAGTGTTCTTTGCAACTTTCGGCTTCACAGGTCTGCTTGTGAATAAACTGTGGATTGCTCTAATCGCCTTAATTGCGTGTGCTTCCCTGTTTGCGTTTCTGTTTTTCAACTGGTTCCCCGCAAAAGTGTTCCCCGGTAACTCCTTTAGCTACGCAATCGGCGCGTTAATTGCCACCTTAGCCATTCTGGGAAGCATGGAAAAACTTGCCCTTTGGCTCTTCATTCCCTATTACCTAGAAATTTTGTTATACTTCAAAGCTCGAGCCATCGACAAAATGGGCGACGTCCAAGCCTTCGCAAAAACAAACTCGGACGGCTCCTTGGAACTGCCATACAGCCATCTTTACGACACAACCCACATCGCCATATGGGTCCTGAAACGCGTAAAATCCAAAGTCTACGAAAAAGACGTAGTAACATTTCTTATAGCTGTTCAGATTTTAGTTGCAATCACGGGAATAGCAATTCTGCGCTAGGAAGCTGTTAAAGCCAGCTTCGTGACTTGAAAACGGTTTTGTTTCCCAACTTAAGCTTCAAACAATCCTGATACGGACACATTTCAACGCATCTGGTGCACAGCATGCACATAGAAGTCTTTATCGGACCGCCTTTTTGTTCGTAGATTTCTTCAACCTGAACCGGGCAGACTCGCTTGCAGATTCCGCATTTGGTGCATTTTTCTTCGTCCTTGTCTATGCGAAGCAAAGGTGCCCACTTGAATCCTTTGAACCTGTTTACGATGGCTAGTGAGGCGCCTGTGGGACAGAAGCGGCACCAGAAACGCCTGAAAAAGAATGACCCCACAACTGTTAAGCCGATAAAAACTAGAACAGGAATCAGGTAGGAGTCTCCGCTCCAGAATATGATGTCTGTGACGTATGGA
>PIXS01000080.1 GCA_003096255.1 Candidatus Bathyarchaeum sp.
CTGACTGTTCGCCATATTCTCTTATCAGGGCAGCCTCGATTTTTCGCATTCCGTAGGGTGCAAACTTGGCTGTGTCGTCTCTGTTTTTTGGGACTCGTGGGTACCAGTATCTTCTGAGAAGGAACCTTGGAATGATGGCTGTGGGGAATCCTCCAGTGAATGCTCTAAAGGGACTGAGTTTGAAGTCACTCATGTCTGTGGCTGAGCCAGTAAGGACTATGGGAACCCCTTGAGCCTGCGTGGAAGCAGCATCGTTCGAAGCCATAATAGCGCGAATTTTATCGTACAACATTTAAGAGCTTTACTGTGTTCTGTTGAGTGTACACCATAACTTAGGGTAAATGAAAGCAAAGTTAACTATAAAAGAGAAATTCAGGAGATTAATTTTTCATGAAAACAGAAAGCTGGCAACAATGTATCGTTCCTAGTTGCGGAAAAAAGTACAGCATCAACGAACAGAGAACCCTATGTGACTGCGGCGAACTTCTTGACGTACGATACAAGGGAGACTTCCCGAAAAGCCTGCAACAAACCTTCAGCGAACGCCTAAATCACCGCCAAAACATATTTGATGAAAGCGGGGTCTGGCGATACCGCGAACTGATCAATTTTGCTGGAATAGACACAGAAGACCCAGACGATTACAGCCGAAAGCTAGTCTCTTTAGATGGCGCTGAAGGAAGAACAAAACCCTTTCATCTGACCCGAGTCGCCGACTATGTTGGAGTAAAAACTGAAAACTTTTGGCTCCAGTTCGAAGGAGACAACCCAACAGGCTCCTTCAAAGACAACGGAATGGCAACCGCCTTTACCCATGCAAGAATAGTTGGAGCCAAAAAAGTTGTTTGTGCCTCTACTGGAAACACTTCAAGCTCTGCAGCAGCCTTTGCGGCAAACGAGCTGGATATGGCTGCCGTGATTCTTGTTGGAGCAGGAAAAATCGCCAAAGGCAAACTTGCCCAATCCTTAGCCTATGGTGCTAAGGTTCTGCAGGTGAATGGCGACTTCGATGTTGCCATGGCTATGGTACAGGCTCTTTCAAGGGAGAGCGGAATCTATGTTGTTAATTCTTTGAACTCTTTCCGTCTTGAAGGACAGAAAACCATGATGTTCAGAATGCTTGATTATTTGCGGTGGGAAGTGCCAGACTGGATTGTGTTTCCTGGAGGAAACTTGGGCAACACGTCAGCCTTTGGGAAGGCCTTCATGGAGCTTTACGAGTATGGTTGGATACAAAAGAAGCCGCGGATGGCTGTTGTTGTGGCTGAGGGTGCACCAACCTTGTCTGACCTCTATAACGAGCATGGACTAAGATGGAACAACGGAAACATCGACAACAGCATCATAGACGACTACTACAGCGAAGTGGACAGAAAAGGCATCAAAGCCAAAACAAGAGCAAGTGCAATCGAGATTCTCAAGCCCGTGAACCTGAAGAAGGCTATACGAACCCTAGAGTTCACTGACGGCGTTGTAACGACGGTTCCTGATCCAGACATAATGGATGCTATGGCTATGGTGAGCAAGAACGGGTTTGGATGTGAACCTGCTTCAGCTGCAACTGTGGCAGGAACCAAAAAGCTGGTAGAGCAGGGCATAATAGGCGAAGACGAGACTGTGGTCGGAATTTCAACTGGACACATCCTTAAGGACACAACGGCGATAGTGGATTACCACTTCAACCCCAAGAACAAGTTCGCTAACACGCCGATAACTGTTGAGCCGGACATAAAAGAAATCCTGAAACTTGTAAGTGACTAAAGTCGCGGGTTGTTGTTTTGTCCAGTTTGTCTTGTTAGATGGTGCCTACGAAGCTCATTGCCTGTGCTGCGATGAAGAACCAGAATATGGAGCTGGTGAGTTTGGAGCCTATTTTCCAGACAACGGCGAGAAGAATCATGATTGTTGCCATCTGTATCATCTGTTGAGAAGCTGGAACGCCTGCAATGTTTAGGATGAAGCCAATCAGGAATGTTAAACCATCTCCGATAAACTTTAAGCCAGTCACTATTTGGCCTAAGGCTTCTATTAGACCTGGACTCATCATCTTCTCATGACCACTAAACCCTACACTAGGGTTCACTAAAAGTTGAAGTTTCACAGCATATGAAGCTTGTGCGGGAACCCTCAGTATGAACGATTCGACAAAGAAATTGATAGCACCAATACAACTCTCCTTTGATGTTTTATGCTCCACATTCTGGCTCCATTTTCTACACAAACGAAACACCTATTCATCCAGTTCTTATTACTGAAACTAGACTATGATGAGGCACGAAATACCTCACGTTTCTAATCGTTTTCAAACAAGAAACTTAATTTATATTCATTCCAACTCGATCTTTATTTGTGGAGATGCAGTATGCTTGAAGAACTGGCACTGTCTCCTGGGGAGTTGCTTATGATGCTCTTCGGTTTGATACTTTTCTTCATCATAGTTTATGGTGCCGTATCTTTCAAGGCACACCGTTACTGAGTTAAAACAGAAACACAACCTTTTTCCGTCACATCTTCTTAGAATGAAAACCTTAAGTAGAAGCCCCTATCATTTTAGGGAAATGAGTGCCCTGGTAGTATAGTCCGGTCTAGTATAGGCGGCTGTCGCCCGCCCGACCCGGGTTCAAATCCCGGCCAGGGCGCCACTCTTCTAACCATTTTGTCAGCTACATCTACGCAATGTTATTAGTGGAGAACCTACACCATTAAGCAAAAGAGCAGTTCCAACCTGATTCGTGGAGAAAGGTTTTGTGACGAAGAAAGGGAATGGAAAGAAAACAGAAAACTCGTCCATTCGGAATGTGTTTGCTTTAGGGTTTGTGAGTTTCTTCACTGACATGTCCAGCGAGATGGTTTTCAGCATTTTGCCTGCCTTTCTTTTGGGGTTGCCTGGTTCCAGCAGAGCAGTACTGGGTTTGATTGAGGGAACAGCAGAGGCCCTGAGTTATGCGTTGCGGGCTGTTTCAGGAATTTTTTCTGACAAGTTCAGAAAGAGGAAAATCTTTGTTCTTGTTGGGTATGCGTTGTCAACTGCGGTTAAGCCTCTTTTTGCTGTAGCAAGGGTGCCTTTGGATGTTTTGTTAATCAGGGTATCTGACAGGGTTGGGAAGGCTGTTCGCACTTCTCCCCGTGACGCCCTGCTCTGTGAGTCAGTTTCTGAAAAACGTCGAGGTGCTGCCTTTGGTTTACATCGTACTCTTGATCAGGCAGGCGCCATTGTGGGACCTGTAATCGCATCAGTAGCTATGGTTTTGTTAGGTTTCGCAGTGAGAGACATATTCTGGCTTTCCCTAATACCTGGCTCAATTGCACTTCTTATTATCTTGTTTCTGGTCAAGGAGCGAGCAGGCAAATCAACTTGCGAATTCAGGTTGCTTGAAGGCGTCAAATCTGCTTTAGGCGGCAACTTTTCGTTGCTTCTTATTATTGTCAGCATTTTTTCTCTGGGAGCATTTAACTTTTCTTTCATACTTCTCAATGCGCAGGAAGCTGGAATTGCGGACTCGTTTATTCCTTTGGTGTATGCGGTAGTTAACGTAGCTCATGCTGCGATAGCGATTCCTGCTGGCGTTTTGTCTGATCGTGTAGGCAAGGAGAAGGTCATGGTGTTGGGTTACTGCATTTTTCTTTCCGCTGCCTTGATGTTTTTGCTTCCTGCAACTGGTCATGTTGCCTTTTTGGTTGCTGTCCTCTATGGTGCTTATGCTGGAGTGGTTGAGACAGTTCAGAGGGCTTTGATTCCTGATTATGTGGAAGAAAAACTGAGGGGAACAGCCTATGGACTTTATTATCTGGTTGTGGGTTCAGCATTCTTTGTTTCTAATTCTGTGGTCGGAACTTTGTGGGAGATTTTCGGTTCCTCTGCAGCATCCGTTTACAGCATAAGCCTCTCTGCTGTCGCTATTGTGGCTATGATACTTTTTGTTAGAAAAAAGATGTGAAACAGCTCTAGAGCAGGTTGAGTTCGGTCATTTTGTCTACGAGTTTTTTGTCTGCAATGGAGCAGTAGACCCATTTTCCTTTTTTTGTGCGGTTGACGATGCCCACGTTTTCCAGTATTTGGATGTGGTGAGAGAGGTTTGGCTGGGTCATGTCGAGGCATATCATAAGTTCGCATATGCACATCTCTTTGACTCTCAGAAGTTTTACTATTCGGAGCCTTTTTTCGTCAGACAGTGCCTTGAAGAATCTGCTGTTTTTCTTTGCGGTTTTGGCATCTGCATGCTCGTTGGCTAGTTGGGTTAGTTCTTTTCGGTATTTTTCGGCGGCGTCGGCTTCGCAGAAGTCTGTTTCGGTTAGTCGTTTTAGTCGCTGGTTGACTTTTTTCATTGGATTCTCACCTTGTTCTATGTGAAACGTATTTAAATCTGTTTATACAAACAAAACGTATAAATATATCTAAAATCATTTATGTGTTCGTGGGGTTAACCACAAGAAGTGACAAAAAAGAAATGACAAAAGACCTCAGATGCCCATTCGGAATCCCAGACAGCGAATGCTGCCAAGCATCAACCTGCCCGACATGGGTAGCAAGACAAAAAACAAACCACAAATAACCTTCCTTTTTGGGGAACAAACTTTGGGAGAAAAAACTGAAGTCCACCTTGGATTCTTCGAAAAATACCTCGCACTATGGGTATTCTTGTGCATGCTAACAGGCTTGGCACTTTCACAAGTAGTTCCCGAGCTGAGCATAGCAATCAACAGTGTTCAATTTGCTGGAATCTCCATCCCCATCGGCATATGCTTATTTCTTATGATGTATCCTGCCCTCCTAAATCTCCAGTTTTCTGAGCTGAAGAAGCTGGCCAAAAACCCGAAACCAATCATTATAACTATTATTTCGAATTGGATTTGGGCTCCCATAGTCACGGCTCTGCTGGCTTACGTGTTTTTAGCAGGAAATGACCAGCTGATTGTATCCTTGATTTTGCTTGGGTCGAGTCCGTGCACTGCCATGGTTCTTGTTTGGGGTGCCTTAGCTAATGGCAATCAGGAACAGAACGTTGTCAACACAACCTTGAATACGATAACGATAATTTTTCTGTATGCCCCTGTTGTTTCCCTCTTAACTGGAATCCAGAACATCGAAATCGACAGACTTGGGCTTGTGCTCTCAGTTTTTGTTTTCATTGGCGTCCCGCTGGTTCTCGGATACATATCAAAGAAGCTGATTACCCGCAGCAAGGGAACAGAGTGGTTCCAGGGAACTTATCGTCCTGCAGTGGGCAAAATCTCGATAATGGCTTTGCTTGCAACATTAGTTGTCATATTCTCTTTAAATGGGAGCGTGCTGATAGAACATCCAGAGGAGATGCTCTTGGTTTCGGTTCCGCTGCTCCTTGGCTTCTTCATAATTGTTGGAGTTAACCTGCTTGTTACCAAGTTTGCGGGACTCAAGTACCGTGAGGGAATAATCTCTGTGATAATCGGCTCCTCAAGCCACTTCGAAATTGCCATTGCCACAGCCATCAGCCTCTACGGTTTAGGCTCACAGGCGGCGCTCGGAACAACCATGGGCTTGTTCTGGGAAGTTCCAATCATGCTTAGCCTAGTGTATCTGGGCAAAAAGTTGGGGCAAAGAGGCTTCTGGAAAAAATAAGGTGACTATAATGGAAAATGAGAATGAAAAAATTAAAAAACATGTAAAAAAGCGCTATGGCGCAATAGCCACAGCAGACTGCTCCAGCTGTTCAACTGGATGCTGCTCATCATCTAGCTGTGGGACTCCTCCCCAGTACGTTGCATGGAAAGTCGGTTACTCTCCCAGCGACATAGAAAGCGTCCCAGAAGATTCCCTTTTGGGCTTGGGCTGCGGAAACCCTGTTGCCCTTGCAAGCTTGAAAGAAGGCGAAACTGTCCTGGACTTGGGTTCAGGAGGCGGTATAGACGCCTTTTTGGCAGCCAAACGTGTTGGAAAAACAGGGAAAGTGATTGGCGTAGACATGACACAAGAGATGATAAAACGCGCAGAAGCATCCGCCAAGGAGAATGGCTACACGAATGTTGAGTTCCGCTTAGGCGAGATCGAATCATTGCCTGTTGAGGCTGAAACTGTGGACGTAGTCATCAGCAACTGCGTAATCAATTTGGCGCCAGACAAGTTGAAGGTGTTCAAGGAAGCATACCGTGTTCTTAAGGCAGATGGACGACTCATGGTGTCTGACCTTGTCACGGTGGGAACGTTGCCTGAGGAAGTCAGGAACAGTTTTGATGCTTGGGCAGGATGCATCGCTGGCGCCCTAGAACAAAGCGACTACCTGAACAAAATAGCGGAAGCAGGATTCCAAAACGTCAAGGTTGTTTCTCAGAAGCCCTACACCATCGATGTTTCTCAGGAACTACGCGGAAAAATAATCAGTGTTCAGGTCGAAGCCCACAAAAGTTAATGCCCTTGTTCTACATCCTTTCTATTCAGTCAGGATGATAAACGATGACTGGGGACCATAAAAGTGGCTGTTTAATCTGCGGAGAAGAACTGGTCTACGAAAAGGAGCCAGCCCCGCTTGAGTGCTTCTACTGCAAGCAAACCTGTGATTCCAATGTAGCCTGCAGAAACGGACACTACGTTTGTGACAAGTGCCACAGCCTACCCGCAATGGACCTAATAGAAAACTACTGCAATTCCAGCAAGTCAGAGAATCCGCTAGAGCTTGCGTTGACGCTGATGAGAAACCCCAGCGTAAAGATGCATGGTCCAGAACATCATTTTCTTGTGCCCGCTGTCCTTTTAGCTGCTTACTACAACAGCAAACAAGATTACGGCACGAAAGCTACTAAACTTAGGATGGCTAAGAAACGGGCTTCCTATGTGTTGGGTGGCTTCTGTGGCTTCTATGGTGACTGTGGGGCAGCGGTTGGCACTGGCATCTTTGTTAGTTTGATAACTGATGCGACTCCCGTGTCTGTAGCTGAATGGAAGCTGGCAAATCTGGTGACTGCAAAGAGCCTTCTTACTATAGCTGAGCATGGGGGTCCAAGATGCTGCAAAAGAAACACCTACTTGGCGTTGATGCGGGCAGTGGAGTTCCTGAAGGAAAAGTTTGACGTGGCTCTGGAAACTAAGGAAGGCTTGGAGTGCGAATTCTATGACCTGAACAATGAGTGTCTGCGGCAGGGTTGTCCTTTCTATCCGCAAGATGCTGTTTGATGGTACAGTTTAGGACCTGTTGATTGTTTCTGTTTTGAAAAACGGTTTGTTAGGATGGCATGTACAGGTCTAGGATTACGTTGAGTTGTTGTATGATTGGTGCTGATATGTCGCCTAGGAACTCTAATGCTCCATCAGCAACTATTAGCGCAACTAGAAAAATTACAATGAAGACTATCCACAGTTTGTTGACGTACATAAAACAGTGACTTGGGTTCATCTTTATTAAGACTTGTTGAACACATATACAGATACAAAAATCGACAGTAATCCCCGTAGTTACATCGTATATGAGTCAAAAAATGTTGACCAGATTCTACCACACTAGAAAAAGAATGTCCAGACCAGAAACCTTTCAGGCATTCACTC
>PIXS01000081.1 GCA_003096255.1 Candidatus Bathyarchaeum sp.
AACTACTATTAGACTACTAATATGCTCAGGGCATCAGAACCAGTTTGGTATTTTGGCTTATTGCTTGCTTGTGAATTACTATTCTTAGTGTTCCAGAGTACGTTTTATTCTTTCAGATGTTTTGTAGTATTTATCAAAGCATGCTTTGCATTCGTAGGGAAATCCCTGACACTTATCTGTCATGATTACACTTCCTATTGTGGCGATTTCTGTTATTATGATACTATTAGACTACAAATATGATTGTTACAGCTTTCCCTTCAAGTTGTGCTGTGCAGAAAAAAAAATAAAAAGTACTTTTTTCTGAAATTTGATTTTTGAGCGTGATTTACAAAATAAGGCAACATATGGGTGTAGGTTACGTCCTGTTTTGTCAGTTAAAGGCTGGATTCGTTTCTAAATGCTGTTCGTCCACAATATTAGGCGGCATGTCAGCTTACCAGTATCCAATGATTACCCTACATTTTTGTAAATAATTGTGTTGTTGGTTGCCCAACCTAATTCTAGTGTTCTAAAAACTGTTTTAGTCTTTCAGGTGATTTGTAGTATTTGTCAAAGCAGGCTTTGCACTCGTAGGGAAATCCTTGGCACTTATCTGCGGAGCTACATAGTGCCTTTGCGAAGGCGCACCAGTCTTCTTTGCCTGCTTGTTGGATTAAATGGCGGTTTGCTCGTCTTTTCCAAGCTTTTTGAACCTTGTCAAACAGCATGTCCCCTCTTTTTGTTAGCTTGAAATATTAAATCGTTGTGAAACTTTTTTCTAGAAAACTACTCAAAAAAATTTGTTTAGAGGGTGCTGTTCCAGTAGATGATTTCGTCGTAGATTTGGTCTAACTGGTAGTTTGGGTCGTCGTAAACTATGTCAAAGGTTAGGTAGTATTCGTCGTTTAGATGCTGGAAAACATCCCAAATTTGCTGTGAATACTCGTCTGGCCCCCAGTAACCCCATATTCTGTCGTTTATGTGGCGCATTCCCCATGCATAGTTTTCTGGAAGAACCAACGCTGATTGCGCCGACATTTCCCCGTAATCTTCTGGGTTTTGCTCCATGAAACTCCAGAAATGTTGCATCGCCTCAAAATGGTCATCCGTCAAAATGCCATACGGGTTTCCTGGAGGGTCTACAGGGTAGTTGAAGATGATAATGTAGTCCGCGCCTGTTCTGTATGAAACGTACATGTCTTGAAGCATTTCAGAAGCTGTTTTGTAAACTCCAGTGTTCAGGCTCTCATCATTGTTATCCATGTCAGTGTGGTTGTAGGCTTCGTTTCTGTCGTTCCAAACTATGATTGTGCCCCACTCTTTGCCTAGAACTGTTGCCGCACCCCTGCCTAGACCAATGTGGCTTTCTGAGTCGTAGTCCCAGCCTAACTCAACAAAAACCGTGTCATAGCCGCCAAGATAATCAAACCAATACAACGCGTAATCAGAAGTGTAAGCCGTAATCCCCCTATCGTTTAGCTCTTTTAGTTCCACATGCTCTTGCAGATACTCGATATAGTTGTTTTTCACCAACTCGTAATCCCGAACTGCAGTACGGTTTTCCTCTTCTATGTACGCTTTGATGTCCTCGTAGAAGTTAGGATCAACGTCTTTGATGTGCCTAAAAAAGAACTCCCAATCCAAATCAAGCTGAATGCCCCCGGGCTCATCAAAAAAGTATACTCCTAGGAACCTTTCACCCCACCTGTTTGTAGCCTTTTCAAGCCAAGGAATCTGCCAAGGCTGAGACGTGTCAAACCACCCAAAAAACACGATAAAATCCAAACCCGCATCCACGGCGTAATCACAAATAATGTCTGTTGCCGTCTCATTCTTGCTTACTGGACCAGACTGCAAAACAAACAAGTTAGTATAATCCTTAGTTCTGTCAATTAGCAGCTTGGCTTGCTCTGTAGTGTTTCCACAAAAAGAAACCCCAAAATAGGGCATAGACTCCGAATTCGGGTTGAACACAAAATTGTCCAGAATAAGAGCCCCACCAATCAATGAAACAATGAGCAAGGAGCTGAGAAAAAACCACTTAAATCTAACTACAAACGCTTGTTTGGAACTCAAATTAAACAATAAATGTAACTTTTGGCGAAGTAAAAACATTTCGAATCTACATTTTACCTCTGTTTTATTGTCAAAAACTAAAAACACCCCAGTTCCTGTCAAACAACAAAAACCTGATAACCAACCAAACCAAACATAATATGGGGGAAAATTTTTGCCTGCAATGCCAAAATTTGAAGTATACACAGGCGCTGACGAAAAATACAGGTTCAGACTAAAAGCTCCAAACGGAGAAATTATCGCATCCAGCGAAGCATACTCAACAAAAGCAGCCTGCATTAACGGAATACAATCCGTAAAAACTAACGCACCAAAAGCAGAAATAGTCGAGACATAAAACTCGACAAACCTTCTTTTTTTCTATCCCAAAACAAAAAAGGGGAAAGGAAATTTGGTTATTTCCTTTTTCTTAATGCCAAAAAGGCAACTGCACCAATTGCAGCAACTGCAACAACTGCGATGACAATAGCAACTTCAGTGCTGATAATTGGATGCTCGGGTTCAATTGTTCCGCCTGCGGCTGTAGCTGGACCAACAACAACGCCCGTTGACGCTGCTGAGCTACCATAAGATGCGTCGCCTGCAAAGGATGCAACTATGTCGTAGGTTCCTTCTGTTTCTGGAGTCCACGCGAAAGTGAAGGTTCCGTAGTATCCGTTGGTTACTGTTGTTCCTAGGTCTATGCATGAGCCATCTGCACCAATTGCAGTGAGCAACACCTCAACACCTTGGATTTCTCTGTCACCGTGGATTCCTTCAAGAGGCATCTGATGATGGATGTTCTCCATTTGAGCTGCCACAGAATCAACCGAAACACATGGAGTTCCGGGCTGTGCAGGTGACATGTCAAGGACTGTGCCTTTTATGGTCATGGTTGTCCCAACTGGAACTGCAACGTCAGGAGCTGTCACTGTTGTTTCACTCTGGCCTTTACCAAACACGTACATGAAGCCGTCGCTGCCTGCCATTGTCAGGTAGCCATCAGCTACAGGGCCAACGTCTGATAAGTGCTTAGAAGCTCCACCTGCAATCATAACGCTCCATACCTGTTCACCTGTTGCGATGTCAATGCAGTGCATCTTCCATCCACGAGTGATAGGTACAGTCGCAGAGTGCTCAGTGTTGTAGATGTAAAGCTTGCCGTCAGCTATTGTTCCACCAATGTTCCAAGAGTACATAGTGTTGCCGTCTTCGTCAATGTATGGAGTTTCGTACGGGAACTCTGCAGGGGATTCATATTTCCATGCTAGGCTTCCGTCGTTCCAGTTGTATGCGTAGATTCCAGAGTATGCAGGTCGAATCAGTTTGCCATATGCAGATCCTACATAGTATGCTCCAAAGCCTGGCTCGTCCCACGGATACTCCATTGGGTCGCTTGTCCAAGCTTCACTACCATCAGCTAGGTTCCACGCTTTGATTGTACCCTGCTCTGTCAATACCGCAATCTTTCCGTGGTCTGCGTTGTTGGTGTTGGTGCTGTACTGAGTAACATCTGTAAAGGTTTTCTCCCACAGAAGCTGACCTGTTGTTAGGCTTGCTGCTCTA
This sequence comes from Candidatus Bathyarchaeum sp., assembly GCA_003096255.1. The sequence continues at coordinate 3,604 of PIXS01000081.1, forward strand.
ATTGTCAAACCAACGTAGGCTCCTCCTTCGCTTACTGTTGTTTGCTGGGATGCAATACCCACGTTGTAGTCTGTAGTGTCAGGAATGCTAGACCATGGGAAGGTGATGTTACTTACTACTCTGCTTGCTAGGCCGTCAGCTGATCCAAAGGTTGTCCAGTTAAGTAACCTGTGCTCGCCGTTTTCTAGGGTTTGAACGCTTAAGCAGTAGCCGTTCCTGTAGTATGTTCCTGAAGAAACTGGCGCAATAGAAACGTTAGCTGCCATTTCACCGGTCATTGGTCTCCATTTGATCAGTCGTCCACCATAAACCATTATCAGGAAAACTTCTGCAGACTGTTGTGGGTCACCACCACCGCCTGGGTTAGCTATTCCTGCGTACTCGATTTCTGTTGGTGCATAGAAGACTGTTGGGAATGGACCAAATCCACGGGTTGCAATACCTGCTGTTTGTTCCCAGAATACTTCACCGGTGCGCATGTCGTAGCATTGCCAAACCGTTTCTGTTAATGTTTTGATTTGGCCGTCTACCATCTGTGGCATTGGCTTGAACACTATCTCGTAGGCTCTTCCTTGGAAGATAATGTCAGGTTTACCGTTAGCATATGCACCTGGACCCATTCCGGCTCCACCAAACAGGTTTGCTTCAGCTGGTTTTACTCCTTGGTCTCCGCCTAGGATGCCTGCGATTTGGCATTCTTGT
>PIXS01000082.1 GCA_003096255.1 Candidatus Bathyarchaeum sp.
AAGTTAAAGCAACATGAACAAAGGAAAATAGATACATTATATCTTGGAGACAGGCGGAGATTGGCTTCTAGACAGCATGAAAGATTTTGCCTTTGAGTAAGGTTACCTTGGGGTCTTCATAATCAGCTTCATCGGCTCCGTATCAGTCGTCTTTCCCGTGCCCTACACAATCGTAATCTACCTGTTGGGTGCAGTTCTGAACCCCGTCTTTATTGCAATCAGCAGTGGATTAGGTTCTGCAATAGGCGAATTCTCGGGATACGCCCTTGGTTACTACGGAAGAGCGGTAGTGAGTGAAGAAAGACGCCGAAAGATGGAGTATATGGTGAAACTTTTTGACCGCTATGGACCAGCTGCAATCTTTTTCTTTGCCTTAACTCCCCTCCCTGATGACCTGCTTTTCATTCCTTTGGGTGTGATGCATTACCCCTTCTGGAAAGCCTTTATACCAGCACTTTTAGGCAAGACAGTGATGAGCTTCATTCTAGCTTATGCCGGTCAACAATCCATTGCTATAATTGAAACATTGTTTGGCGGGTCAGGATTGCTGGGAACAGTGATAACAGTCGCACTTCTGGTTGTCATTATTGTAGCGATGGTAAAGATTGATTGGGAGAAACTTTTTGAGAAGCATGTTGGCGGCAAGAATTGATTGACTTCTTAAATGTGCTTTAGTTGATACAAAGTGTGGTAAAACGTTGTATCATTTAGGGTTGAACCTTTGGTATGTAATGGAAATTTCCCATACGGTCAAAGTAGCGTCTAATTAAGCCAACAGAGCCATAAAACCCTTAAATAATTCCGGGCTTTCAGCATTGTTCTTGATTGGTGACATCCCAATGGTAAACAAAGCAAAAGGCAGACTCTTCAAAAGAAAAGACGACAAATACCTAATCTATGTTCCCGTTGACTTGGCTGAAGACAGCATGTTCCCATTCTCAACCAACTCTGCAGTTCCCGTCAAAATCAGCTTCTCCGTAGGCGACAACAAACTCAAAATAGAGAAGTGGGATGAAGAGGAAACCGAGTGAAATTTAGGTAAAAAAAGTCACTCTCTTTTTAAGATTTCACAGCAACCAAGAATTCACTACACAATGTAGTTACTGCACGAATTTCTGGTCATAGAACCCAAAAATATAGCCTTGTATAAATAGGGGCAGCACCTAATAGTATCCAGTGGAATGGCTGGAAAGAGAATTGACAAAGTTCTCGCGACATTTGTCTCTTGTCTTCGCATTCTACTGAAAACCCAAAAAATCAGAAGGTTTATACCTTGTCCCTTTCCGGGTTTCAATTCAAGATGCATTATAAGATTCCCAGTAAGCTTAGAAAAGCGGGCGCTCTTTCAAAAGACAGGGCAGTAACAATTGGGGAAGCAGAGTTGGACTATCAAGAACAGATGTGGTTAGATTATTTTGCTGGAGTTTTTCTTGGCAAAATAAAGAAGACAGAAGACCAACGATACTACATTCAATAAAACTACGTTACAAACGTAAATAACGCTGGACTGAAGAGGGCTCCCTAGAAGGGGGCTCGCTCAGGTTCATACGGGAGTTCGATTCCTGACACGTTTGCTTCTTCAAAAACGTGCAGTGCCTTGTTTATTTCTTTCACGTTTCGAAGGGCTGTTAGTCCCAAGTCTGTGATGGCGTAGTATTTTCGGGTTTGCTTTCTTCGGCTGACTAATTGTTCTTTAATTAGATTCCGTTCCATAAGAAAGTCTATGCACTCTTTTAATGCACTACAGTTTACGTTAGCTTTATACGTAATATGGGTTGGCTTTAATCTTCCATGGTAAGCCAGAGCCCGAAGGATGTCGATATGAATCTCCAATTTTGATCTTCTCATGCTCTAAACCAAGAACTACTATACGCGGGTATAGTTTATATCCTTTGAGAAGTCACAATAAGAATCCTCCAATGGTTTTTCGAATTAGCATTGGACCATAATACAGTTTCTACAGATTAGCGATAAAGAATATTCATACTAATCCATATCCCCTGAACAAGCCGTTATTGTAGAACAGATAAAACACAGACCACTAATTAGAGCAACATCAAATGAAAAAATGTTACAGAAACCAAAACGGCAACACTTAAACCACCAAAAATCCAGAAAACCTTAATTCACTGTTATCCTTCAAGATAGCAAAGAAAAACGTGCCGGGGTAGCCTAGCCTGGTTATGGCGCCAGACTCATGATCTGGAGAGCAATCTCCTAAAATTTAGGTGCCCAGAAGTCGCGGGCTCGACTCCCGCCCCCGGCACCACCGTTATCTGAAAGTGTTTATGTCGATTTTTGTCGAAAAAATGTGTCAAATTTTCTTGACTATACAGGTGTTTGTTTTGGTCAAGGTTTCTTGACAAAAAATCTTTTTAAGAAAATAGAGAATTCACTAGACATTATGATGAAACAAGAACGATTGTTTCTTTCATTTGTATTCTTTCTAACACTTTCAATTAGCCTCTTTGTTTTTCCAGCTAGTGCATCACAGACGGTCTGGAAAAAAACCTTTGGAGGCGCATCATACGATTACGGTACCGACTTGATTGAAACAAACGATGGTGGGTTTGCTATATTAGGTTACACGGAGTCTTTTGGTGCAGGTAAAAGCGATTTTTGGCTCATAAAAACTGATGAGTATGGAAACATGGAATGGAACAAGACATACGGTGGACCAGATGTTGAATATGCATATTCTTTGATTCAAACTTCTGATGGGGGATATGCTTTAGATGGTTTTACTCGTTCTTGTGGTGCGGGTTTAACAGATTTTTGGCTCATAAAAACTGATGAGTATGGAAACATGGAATGGAACCAAACATATGGAGATGAAAATCTTCATGAAACAGCTTATGATTTGGTCGAAACGTCTGACGGCGGATATGCATTAGCGGGAGAGGTAGATCCTTTTACTGCTTCGGGTGAACCTGACTGTTGGTTAGTTAAGACTGACAAGCTCGGGAACATGGAATGGAACCAAACATATGGAGGAGAAGAGCATGATTTGGCATCGTCTTTGATTCAGACCAGTGATGGAGGCTACGCTCTAGCTGGGGAACAAGTTGGTACAAACTCTTCTACCAATCGGATAGTGTCTCATTCCCTTTTAATCAAAACTGACCCTAGTGGAAATATGGAGTGGAACCAAACCTATGGAACTGGATACTCTAATGATAATTCACGTTCATTACTTGAAAGACCCGGTGGCGGATATGTTCTGCCCATAATGATGGATTCAGCTGTTGCAGAACGTAATGATGAATTTTCTATAGTCAAAACTGATGAATTAGGAAATATAGAATGGAGCAAAACCTATCTTGACCCATACGTGTCTGAAATAAATTCGTTGACTAGGACATCAGATGGCGGATATGTAGTAACTGGACGGAAAAGCCACTTCTTGTTGCTTAAAATTGATGCTCAAGGAACCGTAGAATGGACCCGCGTATATGGGGGAAGAAGGATGGACATAGGGGCATGTGTAGTGGAGACTTCTGATGGAGGTTTTGCAGCAGTTGGCAGCACCTCATCCTATACTGCTCCTTCTGATTTTGCTAGTATTCTCTTCATTAAAACTAATGGTCAGGGATATGCTCCATATTTTTTTCCGCGTATTAGAGCGGATGGAGCAGTAGAGGGAACGGATAAAATTCAGAAGAATGGTAATGTCTACACGTTTACTGGCGACATTTTTGTTGATTCTTTCTCTGTTGAATTAGACAACATAATAATTGATGGAAATGGTTATTCTATTAGTGGTTACGGAGTTTATGGTGAAGGAACTGGATTCATTTTAACAGACAGGAATAACGTTACAGTTAAGAACGTAGTGTTCCACAACTTAACGACAGGAATCCTTCTTCAAGACTCATTTTTCAATAATATCACTGAAAATGTCTTCACAGAAAACTTGAAAGCTATTTCCATGACCGATTCATATGACAATGTCATCTCTGGAAACATCATACAAGGTAACATTCAAATTGCCATTGATTTTTTTGCTGGGGCTCGGAACGTGATATCTGAGAACATCATAACAGACAACACGGAGGGAATTCACATGTTTGGTTCTCATAATACCATAGCCAGAAATGTCATAGCAAACAACACCAACAACGGATTTGTTGTTCGTGATTCGTCCCAATATAACTTCATCAGAGAAAACACGATAGCAAATCAACCCTATGGTATTCACATCACACATTCCACGTATAATGACATCTTTTGGAACAACATAACAGACAGCGAGGTAGGCATGTATTTCTACAAATACTCCTCAAACAACACGATTTACGGCAACAATTTCGTCAACAACGAACAACAAGTCGTAATTAGCTTGGAAGATGCTACAGAAGGAAGCATTAACACATGGGAAGACTCTAGTGAAGGAAACTACTGGAGCAACTACAACGGCACAGACACCAACCAAGACGGAATCGGAGACACACCATACACAATTGACGAAAACAACCAAGACAACAAACCTCTAATGACCGTTTACGTAATTCCAGAATTCCCATCATGGATTTTCCTGTCATTACTCCTCACTGTAACATTGTTTGGCATAATCTGCAAGCGACGATACCTTGACACAAAAGGCGATTAACCTCAACAGCCATTCATATTAGGAGCCTAATAGCAGCAGATTGTTGAAAAATAGCTTTTTTCTGTTTTTCTGCGCAATACACTTCTCCAGCTTTGACAGCCGTCAACATATTAGCATCCTAATAGAGGTACATTGTTGAAAACAGTATTTTTTCAGAAAAATCGCACAGCACCAGCCACGAGAACATT